>JBGVGM010000001.1:0-9537 GCA_045121655.1 Acutalibacteraceae bacterium
CGATGCCAGTAACATAGGGCTTCGCCCGCATATGAAGAACCCCCGGCTCAGCCGGGGGGTTACTATTATTCATTATCCAATATTCATCATTCATTATTCATTCGTGAAGAACGGATTTTCAAATGAATAATGAATATTGAAGTCGCTTCGCTGATGAATAATGAATAATTTTGACATAGATTTCAGTATGTGCTATAATCATTCAAAAGGAAGTGTAGGAATTGAAAGAAAAGCAAGAGTGTGGTATAATAGAAAAAAGGACGGTGATAGCGTGGATTTTATACTTTCGATTCTTCCAAATTTTTTAGTTTATCTATTTAAATCAGCAATGAACATATTCAGAGCCTTTACGGTTAAAGTAAATTTAATTGAATGCAGACTAGATGGACTTAGAAGTTCAGACGGTGAAGGTGGTTTTGTTGGTGGTTCTCATGCACATTTTAGAATTGAAATTATCAATAGAAAAGATAAAAAGTTTATCATAAATAAAATGTGTTGCAAAGCAATGCGTGAAGGTAAAATAGTGCAAGATAATATTCTTTGCTACAATAAAGATACATATAAAAAGATAGCTCTTTGTTCTACATATGAGCCGTTATCGACAATAGATGTCTTACCACAAAGCAGTGTTCAGTACGATGTATTAATTACTCCAAATGGTGATTTAACTCAGTGCGACAAAATTCTTTTTTCTTATTCAAAAGGAATTAAGCAGCGAAAGATTGTTGTTTGGGAAAAATAAAACAATGTAACATCAGATGATTTTAATAATATTGTTGTGTGAATAAGATTCTTCATTTGACTGTTTTTAGATATTATTAAACTTTAAGGAGAGATATATAATGGCAAAATGCAAATCGTGCGGTAAAAGTAGTTTGTTTATTAAACTGGACAATATGGGTAGATGCAAAAAATGTTCACAAGCGTTTTTTGATTCTCTGTCAAATGGTGGAATGTACACAAAAACTGCGGATCAATTGCGAAAATTGACCGACCCTACTTATCAAAGCAAACGCCTTGATTTAAAACAGCAAGACTCACTGTTGAATTCATTATGGAAAGCCAGGGATGAATATAAAAGCGATGGTGACATTAATAAGCTTATTGCGGTGTACGAATATGCTATGATTGATGCAAAGCCCGTATTACAGAATGCGCAATCACATGTTTTTTACCTAGTTGACCTTTACATAAAAACCAATCAAAATGACAAAGCGTGGGGTTATCTCGAGAGCATTTCGTTCGAATACATACATGAAACGCATAAGATACGAATGTATCAATTCAAGATTTTGAAAAAAGAAAAAAGGTATACTGATGCATTGATTTTTTTAATGGAAGCATATCTTTTGAAATCACAGTTTACAAATACATTCAATAAGGAAGGTTTTATAAAGGATGCAACGCCCGTTATGAACAAACTAAAATGGGATAATAGCAAAATAGAGTACCTATCGCAACTTATTGAAAATCAGGTGAATAGCAAAAATTTTGATCAGCAAGTTTTGCGTTCAAAATACAAGGCTTTCTTGGAAGAATTGTGATTAGTAAACGTGAGGGTTCAAATTCCTAATAAAAATTGCATTGATATCTTTTTTGTAGCCTATAGACAAAAATCGACGAATTTCGACAAGAAGTTCGTCGATTTTACTTTTCACCTCTTCACTATTCACTCTTCACTAATCTTTGGGTCGATTTTTGGCGAAGTAATAGGTAAGAAGGAATAGTGAATAAGTTAGGGCGGGACACCCGCACCCGATTGTAAAAGTATTTTTAAGTTGTTGCCATTTTAAGCTGTAATAATGAAACCACAAAGATTTTTCTCTCTGTGGTTTTTCATCAGTTTATTCGTCTTCAGATATGTACTTTATGCAGTCTTCAATCTGTTCTTCGGTAAAGTTCTTTGCCGCCAGCCATTCTCTGAGTCTTGCTGTTTCGGGAGTGTCAGGGAAAACCTCGGGGAAACTGTCAGAAGGAATTCCTTCAATGTCAGTTTTTGAAACCTCAAGTCCTTCCTCGGCTCTTTCAACGCCCTCAAGAACCTTCAGCATCTCCTGATAAAACTTGTGAGTAACGTCTTTCTTTTCAAAAAGACCTATTGCTGAGCCGTGGTCACCCTGGGTTATTGGCATAACGTGCCATATTCCGGGCTTGATTTTTGTTGTCTCGTCCCAGAGACAGTGGGGTTCATCGTGAGGATGTGTTGCAGAGAATGTGTCAACAAGTCCGTCGTTGTAAAGCTTTTCAACATTTTCGGGCTCTTCTGAATGGTCCTTGATATCTTTCACGAGCCACGCACTAGTAAAAGTAAGGAAGGGGAATTTTGTGTTTGAGGGAAGCAGGTGCTTTCCGCTTTTACTTTCTTTAACAGCGTTATACGGATAAGAGAAATAGTAGATTTCAGGTGAAATTTCAATTCTGTCGTTGATTATTTTCGTGCCCTCGGGAGACATATCGTATTCAATCTGGTCGTTTGAAGCACTTACTCTTTTTACTGCATCGGAAAACGGTGCAGTATCCTTCTGACCGGGAGTGTTTGATAATCCGAACTGCTCCAGATGAAAGTCAACAAGGGAGCCGTTGAGCGGCGTTCTGCCAATAGTGCCTGTATAAAGGTAAGCAGCGTTGATAAGTACATTTTTAAGCTTGTATCTTACAACCGTATCGTGAGCCGCAGTGCCGTTGAGGGGAGTGCAGATTGCAATAAGCGAAGCAATCCAGTCGCCCTTGCCGCCTTTAAAAAGGGGAGAAACGTTTGCACCGCTTGCTTCAACCTCTTCAGGTGCACCGTGAGTGAGCAGGTGAGCGAGCATTCTGATAGTAGTGCCGCCAAAGCTGTGACCGATGAGGTGAATCTTATTTTCTGCAGACCAGTCCTCAATAAGGGGCTTGTTGTAGTTTCTGCCGAATTGCTTGTGATGACATCTTTCTGAATGTGCCTTTCCGTAGTCTACCCATGTGCCGGTAAGCTGAGCATATAATTCGCAGGCACGGTCCCATGCACTTGATACGGGGCCTACTGATGCTGCATGGGATTCGCAGCCGAGCCCGTCCATATACTCAGTGATATTACCGCTTGTTGCACCCCAATAGGGGAGGTAGTTGTTGATTCCTTCGTGTTCGCCCCAGCCAAACATGCCGTGAACAAAAATGAGGGGATACTTGAGTCTTTTCTTTGAATTCATATTTTCACCACCTGGTAATTTTTAATACATTGTTAATTATAACTAATTTTGTTTACAATTGCAAGTACAATTTGTAATTAAGTGTCGGCTTTTTAGTGCGTTTCAATTGAAATGACGCTGAACTTGACACGGTGCAAATTAAAATATATAATTTTATCATGAACAAGTCAAAGGAGAAAGCTATGAAAAAGGTAAAAATAACAGCAGTGAAAAAAACAGAATATCCCGACCTTATGGAAAAATATGAAAATCCTATTGAACACGCCTGCGATATAAAGGAAGGAGATGTGTTCATTGCAAACGGATGGGAAAGACCGGAAGGATTCTGCCTTTCAGCGTGGGAGAGTATTTCTGCTTTTGTAATGACACTTTCTCACGGAGGGGAAAATTTCTATGACGGCTGGATGAAAAATCCGAGGTCCGCTATGATTTCCTGCAACGACGGCTTCAGACCCGTAAGCTTTTATCTTGAAACTCTTGATGAAGAGGCTGAATAAGGTCTGTTTAACCTTTGCATAAATAAACATTATCACTTTAAAAATTTATTATTATGCAAAAATTAGCTAAAAAGTAATATATCTTAATGATTATTAAATGAATTCCTCTTGCAAAATAAAAAATTTTAGTGTATAATGAATAACAATAATTTATTAAAATCACTAAGGAGGATTTTTTATGAAACGTTTTCTCGCAATTTTAACAGTTCTCGCAGTTGTTCTTGTTGCTTTCGCAGCTTGCGGCGGTGGCAGCACAACTACAATGACAATGGGTACCGGCGGTACACAGGGTACATACTACGCTTACGGCGGTATTCTCGGTAACCAGATCAAGACATCAACAGGCATCACTGTAAATGTTGTTTCAACAGATGGATCAAAGGCTAACATTCTCGGTATTGACACAGGTAACTATCAGCTTGCTACCGTTCAGTCAGACGTTATGGCTTACGCTGCTGAAGGCTCACGTACTTTCGAGCAGGAAGGCAAAATCGAATCCTTCAGCGTAATCGGCGGTCTTTATGCAGAAGCTGTTCAGCTCATCACAATGGATCCCGAAATCAAGAGCGTTGCTGACCTTAAGGGCAAGAAGGTTTCAATCGGTGCTGCTGGCTCAGGCGTATACTTCAACGCAGTTGATGTACTGGCTGCTGCAGGTCTTACAGAAGACGACATCAAGCCTCAGTATCAGTCATTCGGTGATTCAGCTGACGCACTCAAGGACGGCAAGATCGATGCTGCATTTATCGTAGCCGGTGCTCCCACACCTGCTATTCAGGAGCTTTGCACATCAGCAGAAGCTTACCTTGTTCCTATTGACGGCGAGGTTGCTGAAAAGCTTATGGAAACCTCACCATACTACACAGTATATGAAGTTCCCGCTGAAACATATAAGGGCCAGACAGAAGCTGTTAAGACAGTTACAGTTAAGGCTACTCTTATCGTAAGCGCTGCTGCTTCAGAAGAAGATGTTTACAATATCACAAAGGCTATCTTTGATAACGCAGAAGCAATCACAGCTGCTCACGCAAAGGGCGAAGAGCTTTCACTTGAAAATGCAACAAGCGGTATGACAGCCCCCTTCCATGCAGGTGCTGCTAAGTACTTCGCTGAAAAAGGCATTGAAGTTAAATAATCAGCTTTGAAAATTGAATGGGCTGCAGTTTTAAAGCTGCAGCCGATTCTTGTATATAATAAAAATATAAGGAGGCTTTAATTTGGCGCTTTTCAAGAAAGAAACAGCCCCCGAAGCACAGGAACCCATGAATCTCGATGATGTAATGAAAAAGTTTGACCGTGAGTCAAATGTCCGTGTCTGGGAAGGCAAACCCAAAATGGTAGTTACTGTTATACTTGCACTTTTCTCAGTGTTCTGTATCTGTGTAACTCTTTTCGCAACATGGCTTGACGAAATCAGACTGACATCATTTATGTCATATATCACCTTTATCGGTTTTCTTGTTTTCCCTGCTAAAAAGGGCGTTCAGAAAGTAAATCACCTTCCCTGGTATGACATTATCCTTATGCTTGCAGGCTCGGGTGCATTCCTCTACTACACAATCAACGCATCAGAAATTGTTGAACGTTTCAAAATAACTCCCGTTGAAGTTGTAATCGGTGTAATCGGCATTATCTGCCTTGCAGAGCTTTGCAGAAGAAGCGTTGGTCTGCCTATTCTTATTGTTGCAGGTGTGCTTCTCGTTTATGCTCTCATCTGGGGCTCAACAAATCCCAGCTTTATTGCCCGAATTACAGAATATGTCCGTGTACTTTTCTATTCAAAGGAAGGCGTTCTTTCAACACCTGTAAATGTCTGCTCCAAGTATATTGCAATGTTTATTATCTTCGGTGCATTTCTTGAAAGAACAGGTATCGCAGATTTCTTTATCAATATTGCAAACGCACTTGTGGGCCGGTTCTCAGGCGGTCCTGCAAAGGTTGCCGTTGTTGCTTCAGCACTTGAGGGTATGGTTTCAGGCTCATCCGTTGCCAACACAGTCGGTTCAGGTGCCGTAACAATTCCTCTTATGAAGAGAACAGGTTATAATCCTGAATTTGCCGCTGCTGCCGAAGCGTCAGCTTCAACCGGCGGACAGATTATGCCTCCCATTATGGGTGCCGCAGCTTTCCTTATGGCTGAAACTGTTGGCGTACCTTATTCAAATATCGTAGTCAAGGCAATTCTTCCTGCAGTGCTCTATTTTGCAGGTGTATTCATTACAGTTCATCTTGAAGCAAAGAAGGAAGGTCTTAAGGGCCTTACAAAGGAAGAGCTTCCCAGAGTTGTCCCTCTTTTAAAGCAGCTCTATCTCCTTATCCCTCTTTTCCTTCTTATCTATCTTGTTGGCACAAGCACACGCTCAATCGCTTACGCGGCTGCTATTGCCATTGTTGCAGCGATCGCTGTAAGTATGTTCAACAAGGAAACACGCATCACCCCGAAAAAGCTTCTTGAAGCTCTTGCAGCAGGCGGTCAGGGTATGATTACTGTTGCAGCAGCCTGCGGTGTTGCGGGTATTATTGCAGGTGTTATCGGTGTAACCGGTCTTGCTTATACACTCTTCAATGCAATCGTTTCAATTGCAGGCGACAAGATTATTGTTGCACTCTTCCTTACAATGCTTTGCTGCATTGTTCTCGGTATGGGTGTACCCACAACTGCCAACTACTGTATTATGGCGGCTACCTGTGCTCCCATTCTTGTACAGATGGGCGTTCCTATGGTCGCAGCACACTTCTTTGTATTCTACTTCGGTATCGTTGCCGACCTTACACCTCCCGTTGCTCTTGCGGCTTATGCCGGTGCGGCTATAGCCCAGGCTAACCCAATGAAGACGGCCTTTACTGCAACAAAGCTTGCAATCGGTGCATTTATCGTGCCTTATGTATTTGCACTCAACCCTGCAATGCTCTTCATTGATACTGACGGCGTGTGGGAAGTAATTCTTATCTGTATTACTTCATTTGCAGGTATCTTCGGCGTTTCAGCAGCCCTTGAAGGATACTTCCTCACTCATATGTCCTGGTATGAAAGAATTATCAGCGTTGCGGGCGGTCTGCTTCTTATCTATCCCGGTGTAGTAACCGATGCGATCGGTCTTGCACTTGTTGCTGTAGTTGCTGTTATTCAGATTATCAAAAAGAAAAACGGCAAAACAGTAAGCCCTCTTGTGGCATAAAGTGAATTAAAAAATAAAGCACTTACATTTTCTCTGAATGTAGGTGCTTTTTTGTGAGTTTGTTATTGACTTTTTCATTGGTTAGTGATAATCTTAGTTGGTAGAAAAAATATTTTGGAGGTAAAACTCAAATGGTACTCAGAACAATTTTCCAGCACATCTTTTATAAACTTTTTCTTGCAATAATGTCACTCGTTTTTGCAATTAATCCCTATGTTGGTCCCTCAACAGAAACTCCAATTACTGTAAGTAATCCCGATGATGTAAAAGCTACAATAGCTGTTATTGCTGACCTTCAGGTTTCAAACTATATGTTTGACAGATATCCCGCTTTCAAGGCTGCGGCAGAAGACCTTCATAATTCAGAAGCTAAGTTTGATGCACTTATCGGTGTAGGCGATATTGCAGAAAACGGTCTTTCTGTTGAATATCAGCTTATTTATGACGGCATCGGCGGTCTTGATACAAGATACATAATGGCTGTTGGTAATCATGATATCCGACTTCGTATTTATGAGCAGAGTCGTAACACATTCTCACATTTCGTAAATACACTTAACGGTGACAACACCTATGACTCATTCTCATACACAGAAAGAGTTAACGGATACAAGGTGATCGTTCTCGGTTCAGATAAGTCAGTATTTGAAGAGTCATATATCAGCGATGCTCAACTTGAATGGCTTAACAGTGAGCTTAAAGCTGAAGAAGGCAAGCCGGTTTTCGTTATACTTCATCAGCCTCTCAAGAACACACACAACATTGAAGTAGCGTGGAACAGCCCCATTGAAGGTGCAGGCTCAGTAGGCGATCAGAGTATTGCGCTCAAGGCTATTATGTCAAGGTATGAGAATGTGTTCCTTATTACAGGTCACCTTCACTCAGGCTTTGGCCCCGACAGTTATAACAATGTTGAAGGCATCCACTCAATCAACCTTCCCTCATTTTCAGTAAAAAATGCAACCGGTACTTACAACAATCCCGGTACAGGCTACATTATGGAGATTTATGAGGACGAAGTAATTTTCAGAGCAAGAGATTTTGCGAAGGGTGTATGGGTTGCAGATGCAACAGGCGACAGCAGCTATGACCTTGTAATTCCTGTAAAATAATTAAGGCTTCAACAGAAAGCGACACTTAGTTTCGACAAAGTGTCGCTTTTTTACAGTAAAAGCCATTGACAAATACCTACTTATCAGGTATGATAATTGCAGATTAAAAAATACATCAGAAGGAGTGGTGTTATGAAAAAAGGATATATGCGTTTGTTTGCAGCTCTTCTTTCTGTTTTGCTTCTTGTGGGCACAATACCTCTCAATATTTTTGCTCTTGAGGGTGATAACGTTGCCGAGGTTTGGGTGAACGGAGAAATGAAAGACTCTTCTGAAAACTCTTTTGAAGAAATGTGGAATAAGGCAGTAAGTCTTGCAAGTAAAAAAACAGACAAGGAAGAAAAAGCCGAGGTAGTTTTTAAAATCTACAGTGACTGGAATGCCGATTCAAAAGGTTTCTTCGGTAATGGAACCGGGTTTAAAAACGGTGCCATTTCAGTTCCTTCAGATAAGATAATTACAATTGACCTTAACGGCTTTATGATTGACAGAGGACTTACCGAAAAGACTGCTGCAACAAGAAACGGTATGGTTATCTATATGGAAAGCGGTTCGGAGCTTACAGTTATAGACAGCGGTGCGGACAGAGTAAACAAAGGCTCTGTAACAGACGGTGTATGGTATGACGATGTAAACGGCACAACCGAAATCAAAGGCGGTGTTATAACCGGCGGTCATAACCTTACTGACGGCGGTGCTTTCTATCTCGAAGATAAAACAAGCCTTGTTCTCAGCGGTGGTACAATTGCAGGTAATATGGCAAATGACGGTGGCGGTGTGCAGATTGAAGGCGGCACATCAAAGCTGCAGATGAGTGAAAATACTGCTATTATGTACAACAGAGCAAAGGGCGAAATCTACGGTGGCGGTGGTATTTGCACCGATGGCACAAGCATAACAATTGCAGGCGGTAATGTTAAAAACAACACAGCAAAATACGGCGGTGGCATCTATTGCTATAAAGATGATGTAAGCATTATCGGCGTAAATATTGAAAACAACACTGCTACTATGGACGGCGGCGGTATCTATCCTCAGGAGCCCGGTGTTTCCGTAAGCAGCAGTACAATCAAAGGCAACTCTGCAAAAGGCAACGGTGGCGGTATCTTTGTTTATAATACCGGCACATCGGTAAGCGACAGTGTAATTGAAAACAACTCAGCAGTCGGCAAGGGCGATGGTATTTTTGTAAGCGAGGACTGCGACCTTTCAGTTTCAGGAAAAATGCTTATTAAAAATAACGGTGAAGAAAACCTTTACCTTGCAGGCAATAACGAACTTCTTCCCGGTTCAATGAGCCGTGGCACAGAGATTTACATAAGCCTTGCAGGTGCTATGGACAGCCTTACAGGTTCAGCTAATCCCTTTGTTTCTGCACCGGCAGACACACGTCCCGAATACTTCTTCAGCGATAAGGACGGCTATTATATTGCACGTCAGAATAACCCCTCTGAATCTAACTACCGTTATCTTTATTTTGAAAAGGGTACACGTCCCGAAACAGACGCAAAGGTGCTTACCTCTTCCTCAGTTAACACAGCTTACGGTACATACGAGGGCGACA
>JBGVGM010000002.1:0-18666 GCA_045121655.1 Acutalibacteraceae bacterium
CTCCTTGGTTGGTTTTTCTACAATTAAATTATACCATATTAGGTGGTTGCTTTCTATATTTTGGAGTGATAAATCGGGCTTGCCATGCCCGAAAAGCGTTGATATATCTACACTTTTGACGTTTTGCTCATGGCTATTAACTACTATTAAAGGAGTCAGAAAAATGAAAAGTTTCAAAAAAATTCTTTCAGTTTTACTTGTTGTAATCTGCGTATTCGGAATGCTTACAACAGGTGCTTTTGCAGCAGATCAGGTGCTTGACAGCATTCTCGGTACTGATGTTACTGTTGAACCCGACATCGACGAACAGCTCTATTACGGCGTTCATTACGAAATCGATTCCATTTCAGGTGTTTCAGTAATGTACAAGCCCAATCCTGACATCGAGTTTAAAGTTCCCAGCAAGGTTGAAGTAACAGGTGACTTTCCTCTTGCAATTGACTATGTTTGTATCGCATGGAGAGGTGAAGACGGCAAGCTTTACTACCCCGGTGATCAGATTATCGTAACAGGTAAGGTTACTCTTTACGCTGTATGGGAAGAAAAGAAAGACAATGATCCCCACGCAATCAGAGCAATCAAAACAGGTTTCCAGACATTCATCAGAATGATTCAGAGCTTCCTCGGCGTATTCAAGGTTTTAAACACACCTGCTGACCAGCTTACAACAAAGCCCACAGCAGCTCCCACAACAACAAAGCCTCTCGTTTCACTTACAGATCCTATCGGCTGAGTCAAAAGATTAAGCAACAAAAAAGCAGAAGTTTTCATCTGAAAGCTTCTGCTTGATTTTTTATTGTAAAACATCAATATTCCGGGATATCCGACCCCAATCTTTGATTGCTGACTTATTCTCTCATAAGATCTGCTATTGTTGTACCTGTAAGACACTCGTCAACAACGGCGTTGAACTTTTCCCAGAAGGGATAGGTTCTGCATTCCTTTTTTCTCGGACAGTTTTCACCGATACACTCAGCACAGCTGGCGGGAACTGTTGACTTTTCAGTAACCCTAAGCACGTCTGCAACGGTATACTCCTCAGGCTTTCTTGAAAGCTTATATCCACCGCCTTTACCGTGGGCGCCCTCAATAAGTTCTGCCTTTGACAGTGTAGTCATAATTGTTTCAAGATACTTCAGTGAAAGTCCCTGATCAACTACAATATCCTTTAGTGGTACGTAGCCTTCCTTATGCTGCTCTGCTAAAGCAACCATAACTCTCAATGCGTATCTCCCTCTTGTTGAAACCATCATGTTCTCAATCTCCTTTCATTTTACGTCATTGTTTGTTTTTCACTTAAAAAGTGCTGTTGACATATATCTGTCAGCCGTGTCCGGCAAAATTACAACAATGTTTTTTCCTTCGTTTTCTTCCCTTGAAGCAAGTTTCAGCGCTGCACATACAGCTGCACCTGAAGAAATACCGCAAAGCACGCCCTCTTTCTGCGCCATCATTCTGCCCATTTCAAAGGCTTCATCGTCACTGACGCAGATTATTTCATCGTATATATCGGTATCAAGCACCTTGGGAACAAAGCCTGCACCTATACCCTGAATTCCGTGCTTACCTGAAATGCCTTTTGAAAGAACGGGTGAACTCTGAGGCTCAACACCTACAACCTTGATTCCGGGGATTTTCTCCTTAAGGTATTGTCCCGTACCGGTAATTGTTCCGCCTGTTCCGATTGCCGAAACAAGGAAATCCGCTTTTCCGTCGGTAGCTTCATAAATTTCAGGCCCTGTTGATTTGTAATGTGCCTTTGCGTTTGCCGGGTTATCAAACTGACCTGCTATGAATGAATCAGGAATTTCCTTTGAAAGCTCGTTTGCCTTTTCAATAGCACCCGCCATTCCCTTGGAACCCTCAGTGAGAATCACCTCAGCACCGAGAGCTTCCATCATTTTTATTCTTTCAACGGACATACTGTCGGGCATAACGATCATACACCTGTACCCTCTTGCAGTACCCACAAGAGCAAGACCAATTCCTGTGTTTCCAGAGGTGGGTTCAATAATTACCGAGCCTTTTTTGAGAATCCCCTTTTCCTCAGCATCGTCAAGCATATTTTTAGCTGCTCTGTCCTTGATTGAGCCGCCGGGATTGAGAAACTCAAGCTTTGCAAGAATCCTTGCCTTAAGAGAAAAAAGCTCCTCAAGGTGAGTGAGCTCAAGCATAGGTGTACCGCCTATAAGCTCTTCTATCGATTTATATATCAGTGGCATAAAAACATCTCCTGAAAGCAACTGAAAGTGAACCATTTTAAGGTTATATTTCATCTTCAATATTATATCTTATACTGCCTATTATGTCAATGGCTAAATATAAATATACTCCTACTTTACTTTTAACAAATAATGACAAAGCTATATAAAAAAATTACGGCATCAAAATGCCGTAATTTATCTTTTCTTTAATCTTCAAAAACCTGAAGGCTTCTTTTGAGAATCCCGTTCATATGCGCAATAGCCATACCGTAATTCACCATAGGTATTTTCTGACTGTTTGCTCTTTCCTGACGGTTTTTCATTTCTCTTTCATTCAGCATACAGCCGCCGCAGTGAACAACAAGTGCATACTCTGAAAGATTTTCGGGGAATTCTCCTCCGCTTGTAAACGCAAATTCAATGTCCTTTCCCGAATGCTTTTTAATCCAGCCGGGCATTTTCACCGTGCCAATGTCGTTGCACTGTCTGTGATGGGTGCAGCCCTCAGAAATCAGTACCTTGTCTCCGTCTTTGAGGCTGTCCAGCTTTTTTGCACCCTCAACAAGAGCTTCAAGCTCACCCTTGTACCTTGCAAAAAGGATAGAAAAAGAGGTAAGGGGTATATCCTCAGGCACAATTTTCGAAACCTTTCCGAAAGCCTGAGAGTCGGTTATAACCATCTTCGGTTTTACGCCGAGACTTTCCAGAGCGGTTTTCAGCTGAGTGTCCTGCACCGTAACTGCAATTGCACCCTTGTCGAGAATATCTCTTATGGTCTGCTGCTGAGGAAGAATAAGTCTGCCTTTGGGCGCAGCTTCGTCAATTGGTGTCACAAGCACCACCACGTCACCTTCAGAAAGCAAATCGGAAACAATGTACTTTTTAGTCTTGTTCTTCTCTGCAAGGCGGGCAACCGTATTTTTGAGAAGGTCAATATTCTCCCCTGTAACTGCACTGACATATATTGCGTTTTCGTTTTCTTCTTTACGGGGAAGGTCGCTTTTATTAAAGCAGAGCACATAAGGAATATTTTTCTCCTTAAAGGCGGAAACAAGCTTTTCGTCAGTTTCGGTAACTCCCTTTCGGCAGTCGCACACAAGTATGGCAATATCTGTTTTTGAAAGGATTTCCTTTGCCTTCTGCACTCTCATTTCACCGAGAGCACCCTCGTCGTCAATACCGGGAGTGTCGATTATAAGCACCGGGCCCATAGGCAAAAGCTCCATAGCCTTTTTTACGGGGTCAGTTGTTGTGCCCTTTACATCTGAAACAACAGAAAGCTGCTGACCTGTAAAGGCATTTACAAGGCTGGACTTTCCCGCGTTTCTCATGCCAAAAAAGCCGATGTGTGTTCTTTCCCCTGAACTTACTTCATAAAGTCCCATACAATTCCTCCTTAAAATCTGAAATCTCGTCTGTTGGAGTTCTTAATGTCCTCTATATTCTGCCTTGCGATACCACGCACTTTTTCGTTGGGAATCTTTTCAAGCTCTTGTTCAATCATTTTAAAGCCTGCCTCTTTAGTACCCTCTGAAGCGTAGTCAACAAGGTATTCAGTAAGAGTCATAAGAGCGTTGGGATGGCAGCAGTTGAGAATCTGACCGTTTTTGCAAAGTGCCATAAATCTGTCGCCGGTTCTTCCCTCACGGTAGCAGGCTGTGCAGAAAGAGGGAATGTGTCCGTTATCCATAAGCCAGTGAACAACCTCGTCAAGTGTACGCTGGTCGGAAACGTCAAACTGCTCTGTATCGTGAGGTCTTTCCTCCTCTGTGTAGCCGCCTACAGATGTTCTTGAGCCGCCGCTTACCTGGGAAACGCCCATTTTAAGGAGCTTGCTTCTTACGTCCTGAGTTTCTCTTGTGGAGATGATAATTCCCGTATAAGGCACTGCAAGACGGATACAAGCAGTAATTTTAGCGAACATTTCGTCTGAAATTGAGTTGTCGAAGGCGGAGGGATCAATGTCGTCTGCCTTTTTGATTCTGGGCACACTGATTGTGTGAGGTCCTACGCCGTGAACAGCTTCAAGATGCTCAGCGTGCATAATAAGTCCTGCAAATTCGTACTTATAAAGCTCAAGTCCGAAGAGTACGCCAAGACCAACGTCGTCAATTCCGCCCTCCATAGCTCTGTCCATAGCCTCGGTGTGGTAAGCATAGTCGTGCTTGGGGCCTGTGGGATGAAGCTTGAGATAGCTTTCCTTGTGATAGGTTTCCTGGAAGAGAATGTATGTGCCGATACCTGCATCCTTAAGCTTACGGTAGTTTTCAACTGTAGTGGCAGCAATATTTACGTTTACACGTCTGATGTCACCGTTTTTGTGGTGTACACTGTAAATGGTATCGATACACTCGAGGATATATTCAATGGGATTGTTTACGGGGTCCTCACCTGCTTCAATTGCAAGACGCTTGTGGCCCATATCCTGAAGCGCAATAACCTCTGCACGAACCTCTTCCTGAGTAAGCTTTTTTCTCGCAATATGCTTGTTCTTAAGGTGATAAGGACAGTAAACGCAGCCATTTACACAGTAGTTTGAAAGATAAAGAGGAGCAAAAATTACGATTCTGTTGCCGTAAAAAGCAAGCTTGATTTCCTCTGCGATTTCATAGATTTTCTCGATTTTTTCAGGGATTTCACAAGCAAGAAGCACTGAGGCCTCACGGTGGGTAAGACCTGCACAAACACAGCCCTTTTCGGTTTTCTTGGGTCTTGCCTTTTCCAGAATTTCGTCAATAAGTTCTACGTTGTTTTTGTTTGCCTCTGCATATTCCAGAGTCGCTCTGATTTCTTCGTCGCTGATAAATTCTTCAGCCTTTAATGATTTTGGGTTATACATAACACATTTCCTTTCATTCACAAATGTCATTCTGAACTCAGTGAAGAATCCTTAAGATTCCTCGGTATCCCCCGGAATGACATAATTTAATTTTTCGTCAGTTATTTTGCATTTTGCATTCAGCATTTTGCATTTATAAAGTCGCCTCTGTCTGTAACAACTTCAAACCCTATAGCTCTGATTTTCTCTTTCAGTTTTATGAGATTTTCAGCCGCTTCTTCGTCGGTGCAGATTTTATTGTCATAGAGCATATATTTTTTTCTTACGGACAAGGGTGAAAGGTTAGGCATTACAACGTTGCCCCCTGAAAGAATTCCCTTTTCCCTGCCGTTTTCTTCAATTGTACCGAGAGCTGTTGTTGACGGAAGAAGTATATTCGGTTTAATAAGTCTTACTACCGAAAGCAGATAGCAGGTAAGTTCGCAATTGCCTGCTTTTTCATCTCTGAACCGGGTATCCTTATGGGGAATAAACGGGCCTATTCCGCACATTTCGGGAGAAAACTCCTCAATAAACTTCAGATCCTTTGCGAGATGTGCCGTTGTCTGATAAGGTGAGCCCACCATAAATCCGCAGCCTGTCTGAAAGCCGATTCTTTTAAGACTTCTTAGGCACTCCATTCGCTTTTCCCACGAAAGGTTCTCCGGGTGAAGCTTACTGTAATGCTCCTTATCAGCCGTTTCGTGCCTTAAAAGGTAACGGTCAGCCCCTGCTTCAAAAAGCTTTCTGTAGCTTTCCTCACTTCTCTCTCCGAGAGAAAGAGTCACTGCGCAGTCGGGATATTTTTCTTTGATTTCTCTTACAATACCGCACACGGTTTCATCGCTGAAAAAGCCGTCCTCACCGCCCTGCATAACAAAGGTACGAAACCCTAAACCGTAGCCCTCCTTGCAGCAGGAAAGTATGTCCTCTTTTGTAAGTCTGTATCGCTGGCAGTTGCGGTTGCTTTTTCTGATTCCGCAGTAAAGGCAGTCATTTTTGCAGATGTTGCTGATTTCAATAAGACCTCTTATGAAAACCTTGTTGCCGTAAACTCTTCGTCTTGCTTTGTCGGCTTTTTCTCTGAGAAGCTCTCTGCTTTCTTCGTCACGGTTTTTTATGAGATACTCATATTCTTCCAAAGTGAGCGAGTGAAATGATTCAAGCTTTTCAATGAGCGTTTTCATTTTTTCATTCATCGCTCATCACCGCCGAGTATGCCGTTTTTACGCTGACACCGCTGAGCTTGCCGATTTTTCCTGACAGCGCCGAAATCATATCCTGAGGTGCATCAATTGCAACACTGATAATGTTTATGCCTCTTTGTCTGTAGGGAATACCCATTCTGCCGATAATATAATCACCGTAATTGTGAAGCACTGCGTTCAGCTCTGCTGTAGCCTCACTGTTTTCCACGATAATACTCATTACTGCTACCCTTGTGTTCATCAAATCACCTCTTTGTTTTCTTTGTAAAATTAAAATTGCCGCGCCCGTAAAAGGGTGCGGCAATTGGATATAGTTATAGTAATTCCGTAAAAATAAAGCCGTCACCTTTCACTCAGATAATATCTTTATGTCAGGATACATTTTTATTATATACTAACTTTGTAGGAAAATCAAGAGAAAAAATTGTTTTTACAACAATTTGATGTCAAATTCTATTTCGATCAAAATTATATGATAATATATCTGCGAAAAAAATTTTACACCTCTTGTGGTGTAAATTGAACATTCAAGAAAAAAGTATGATATAATTCACTCAAATATTCCTTTTGTTGCTACATAAAAGAGAATAACCGCACCTTTCGGACGATGGGCGGTTATTTCTCTTTATGTATTATGTTCTACCACAACAAAAATCAAGGGTCTGCAAATATGCAGACCCTTGAAACATTTTATATAGCCGGATGCACCTTGCCTCTGCCTGCCTTGGTGGTGGGATTTGTGAAGTACTTCTTCCAGTTTTCGTCAAAGTATATGCAACCCTTTTCAAGGTTAAAGGTGATTGCCTTTCTCTTACCGTCTTTCATTGAAACAACCTTGATTACATCTTTGTGGATATACTCAGCGGAAATAATCTTTTCATCAGTCTTCTTGAAGAACTTCTTAAGAAGCTTGCCTGCCTTCTTGTCGTAGTCTGCAGCATTATCTGAAATGAAGAGAACGTTACCGCAAAGGTTATTGATTCTGCCGAGGAGATACTTCTGCTCGTCGCTGAATCTGAGGTTGTCATTTCTGAGGAAGAATACGTCGGGGTCGTTCATCCATGCTCTGCCGTTAAGGTGACGGCGGAAGATTGAGTTATTGATTGCACTTCTTGCGCTGAGCATTTCGTTACTTACCTGCATACGGCTGTAGAACTGACCCTTATAGATAAGGTCAACGTCGCAGCTGATTCTGCAAGCGTCGCATACGCCGAGAGCGGGACCGATGGGCACACCGCAGCCGAGGAAGAGCTTGTCGCCTACACATTCACGAAGGAACGCCATAGCATCGCACATAATTTCACCGCGGCTCTTGCCGTGTCTGGGCTTAATGCACTGGCTGTAAAGGAAGTCAAGCTTAACCATATCATAGCCCCACTCGTTGAGAACAACGTCAAATACCTTTCTGAGGTATTCTCTTACTTCTTCGTTGTAGATATCGAAGGTGTAAGCGCCGCCCCATGCAAGACAGCCTACCATAGGCTTGCCGTCTGTATCCTTAATGAGCCAGTCGGGATGCTCTTTAGCCATTCTTGAAATTTTCTGACAGTTGAAGGGAGCAAGCCAGATGCCTGCCTTATAGCCCTTTTCGTGAACTCTGTCAGCAATATGCTTCATACCCTTGGGGAACTTTGCAGGGTTTGGATCAAGCCAGTCACCGATAAAGGTTTCATAGCCGTCGTCAATCTGGAAAATATTAACAAGATCCTTATAGGGATCGAGAGCATCAAGGTCACGGAGAATAATTTCTTCGTTGATGTCCTGGAAGTAGTTGTACCATGAGGTATAACCGCTCATCATGCCGTGTCTTGTTTCGGGCATTTTCCACATTCCGAAGTAGTTATCAAACACCTCATCATAAGTGCCTTCAAAGTAAACAATATCAAAAATCTGAAGCTCGCTGTCTACAACCTTGCCAAGGAGGTCCTTGCAGAAGTAGAAACGGTTTTCGGCCATCTTAACCTTGAAATAGGTGTAGCCTGTTTTTTCACTGAGTGAACCCCAGAGCTTAACGTTTTCGCCGTTACGAAGGTATGTGTAACAATGGCTGTGGAATTCGCCTTTCTTGCCTGAGTATTTGATCATCCACTCGTCACTTGTTTTTCTTGCGATGTTCTTGGTGAATTCGGAAATGTTTGCAAGCTTGATTACGCTGGGCATAACCTCATCTTCTGTCCATTCCTTTGACTTCGTCCATGACTGATAGCCGTTTCCGAAGAACTTGTCACCGTCTCTGAAGGCATAGGGGAATTCAACATAAAAATCTACCATTTCAAAGGGCTGCTTCGGAGTAAGTGTAACTGTATATCTGTTGTCTTTTTCAATAATATCCAGACGGTAAAGGTTGTTTTCTTTTTCGTTTGAAGTTACAACTTCACTGCCGAGCTTATACTTAATTGTATATTTCTTATCCATCGGTTCTGCTCCTTCTCAAATTTAATCCATTATATACTAGCAGATTTCTTTTCTTTAATCAATACATTTTACAATTCATTTAAAAACTTAACCTCTCACCCGAAAGTGAGAGGTCAAGGACTGTTGATTTATTTTACGCTCTTTCAGCGCCGTAGTTTACAGTTGCAGTTTCGTTCTTTTCGTTTCTGAATTCGGGAATCCAGTGATCGCCTGCCTTAATCTTCTTGAAAGCATTTGCGGAAAGTGCAACGTTAACCTCTGTAACGCCTACCTTATTGCCCTCTTCGTCAATCTTTGCACAGTAGCAGAAGCTGTATGCGCCGATTTCCTTAATTGATGAGGGAATGTAAAGATAGGTAAGACCTGAAGCGTAGTTGAATGCGTCAAGACCGATAAATTCAAGTCCCTCGGGAAGAGATGCATAAACTGTCTCGCCCTTGTAGGAGTTGATTTCCTTAAGATTTTCAGCTTTCAGGAACGCCATGGGCTCGATTCTCTTAAGTCCCTCGGGAAGTAAAATCTTCTCGAATTTGCAATCGGAAAGCGCTGAACGGCTGATAATTTCAACTGTTGCGGGAACCTTGAACTCTGCCTTGCCCTCATAAGCCTTGGGACAGCAGAGAAGTGTTTTCATATCCTTTGTGTAAAGCACACCGTCAACTGCGCAGAAGTTTTCGTTCTGCTCGTCAACAATAAACTGCTTGAGAGCACGGAGATTTACAAAGCTTTCACCGCGAAGCTCTTTTACTTCCTTGCCAATATAGACAGTTTCGATGTAGTTATCCCATTTGAAGGGATGGCGTGCAATTGAAGTGACTACCTTACCCTCAGCGTCAGTGCTGAACACCTTGAGGTTTTCTCTGTTGGTTGCGGCAGTAAGCTCAAATGTGCCATCTTCCTTTTCTGTGTAGGTAACAGCTTCATCGTATACCTTTTCATCACCGAAAACAAGCTCAACTTTTTTGTCGAAAGCACCGTTATCATATTGAGGAAGCCAGTTATTACCTGCCCTAACGTTTTTCCATTCCTCTTCGGTCATAGAAATGTTGATTACGCCGTAGCCTTCCACTACACCATTATTCTTCTGAGCGCAGTCCCAGAATGCGTGGTGTCCGATTTCCTTGACCGATGCGGGAATACGGAGATAATTGCACACACGGTTGTAGCTCATTGCGTCTGAGCCGATGTATTCAAGACCGTCGGGAAGTGACTTGTAAACGCCGCTGAGCTTAGAGATTGCCGAGAAGCCTGTTTCGCCCACTTCAGCTTCGCTCTTTTCGTATGAGTAGATGTCTGTCATCCACCAGTTCTTGGTGATTGCCATTGTTTCAATTCTCTTGAGACCCTCAGGTAAATAGAGTGCTGCAAGAGGAAGGTCGTAGAACGCAAGCTCGCCGATTGTTTCAACTGTTTTGGGAAGAACATAAGTGAGAACATCAGCCTCGTACCTTGCACGGAACTCAAGATTGTTTTCGTTATCTGCCCAGATTGTGTCGTTGTAGCCGAACTTTTCACGGAGATACTGTGGGTGGTTCATAGGATAGCAGATAATTTCTGTCTTATCCTTGTTATAAAGAACACCGTCAATATCGCTGTAGTATTCGTTTTCTTCGTCAACGATAATCTGCTTGAGAGTTCTGCAGGTAAAGAATGCCTTGCCGTCAATTTCCTTTACGCTTTTGCCGATGTAGATTGTTTCAACCTTTTCGTCGCAGTTGAAGCAGAACTGAGGAATTACTGAAATAGGCTTGCTTTCGTCTTTTTTAAGTGTGAAGTTTGTTGCGGGGTCGGTATTTTCTGAATCGTACACAATTTCTACTGCGTAGTCAATATCAAGGTGACCGATGTAGCCTGTGTTGTTGAATTTGGTGAATTCATAAGTACCGTCGCCAATTTCGTTATACTCAAAAGGTACACGGGAAACAACTCTTACACTGAAGTACATTGAAAGACCTACAGCAATAAGAATGAGCACGGTGAAGATTATCTTTTTGAGTGTGAAGTTGGTGAAGGGCTTATTGATGTGGGGCTCTGCAAGACCGTCGATTTTATAAGTCCAGATTTCGTCCTCGGGAATGTCAAGGTGGACATCAACGGGAGCAGTCATACCTTTAAAAACTTTCTGCTTTTTCTCTTTCATGATGTCTTACCTCCTTTAACCGATATATCCGCCGCTGACGGTTTCGCCCTCTTCCTGAGCCTTCTTCTGCGTTACCTCAGCACGGCGCTGAAGCACCTGAATAACCTTGGTCTGTTTCTCGTTGTCGTAGTCCCAGAAGAAGTAGGGAATTGTCATAAGAACGAAACCAACGATATCAATGATAAGGGGCACAGCAATAATCTTGAAGCGTGCGCTGTCGATATAGAGAACGTCCCAGTTACTGTTGAAGCCGTATCTGAGAAGAAGAAGGGGAATAATAAGACCTACGAATGATGTAATGGGGCCTGTGAACCAGCCGAATACACCTGCAAAGCTTTCAAGTCTTTCACCTGAAAGGTACATCTGATAGTCACCGATACGTGTGTTCATATCGTGACCTGCAGTTGTAGGAATCGTCTTTGTCATTTCCATAAAGAACATAACGATAATACAAACTATACCGCAGATATGAACATTATCACCGCAGAACCAGAAGGCAAGAACCATAAGCGCATTACCTAAAGCACGGGTCAGCTGATAGAAAATCATAATCTGCTTATAGTTGAATCTCTTAAGGAAATAGGGTGCGCAAAGATCGGGCGGAGTTCCCGCAAATGAAATCAGGTTGATAATAATTGTATAGGGAAGACCTGCCAGACGGAAGGTATAAAGATAAATGATTGTTGTAATTGCAAGCATACCGTTACCGAGAGAGTCAATAAGACCTACGACGGTATTGATAAGAAGATACTTGTTACGAAGAACACCGAACATACCGTCCCAGAAGTTGATCTGTACCTTCTTTTCAAGAGGCGGCTGGGGAATTCTTTCCTGAATTCTTCCTGCGTAACGCATAGTGATAAGTGCAGGAACAATAAAGGCGATGGGATATACATAGCGGAAAAGATTGATGTCTGCCCATTCCTTGTCGAGAGAATCAACAACAACGGGAATGATAATTGACACAATTGTATGTATGAAATGGGAAAGCTTTACCGGATAGGTACGAACAAGAAGTCTTTCCTGCATATCGGGGCTGATTGTTTTTGAAAGAGTTTCAAGGTTGTTACCGAAACCGAAAATGTTATAGCAAGCAAAAAGAAGGTTTGCTGTCCATACTCTTGTAACCATATCGGGAATTTTATAAAGGGGAAGCCAGCCAACAAGGATAACCATAATACACTTGGGGATAACATCACAGTAAAGTGAGTACTTGTATCTGCCGTATTTCGGTATAAGCTTTTTACGGTAGAAAATGTTTCTTGAGCCTGCCCAGCCATTCCAGAGAATGTGTGTACCGAGAATCTTCACAGCTGACGCAGCGTTAATACCGATACTTTCCATATTGTTGAGGTAAACAATAAGGGGATTCGTTGAGTTATAAAGGAACGGGAACTTTCCGAGAATCATCACAAGACCTATTACTATAAGGGAGAAATAGAGTCCGTAGAATTTTCTCTCTGTCTTTTTCGGAAGGAAACCAAGGTTATCGTTGATAATCCAGCCGATAAGAGTCCAGATGTAGTTAAGGGGCATATTGATAATGCCGATGAATGAGAATGTGAGATAGGGCAACTGATAGTGGTACATAAACAGGTAACAAGCTGCCCAGAAGCCGATACCTTCAAGCATTTTTGTACCTGTGTAGTTGGACCCGACACCTAAGAATATGTCCTTATACTCTCTGTAAGGAACATACTTTCCTTCAGCCGGCGTTTTCCAATGGGTTTTCACTTCGGTAAAGAAGCTTTTTACTTTACCTGTTGAGCTCTTGTTTTCTAAGCTCATTTCATATCGCTCTCCTTTCGGTTTTGTATTAAAATAAACCATTATATATTTTACCACAAACAAGCAAACTTCTCAACTGTCAACTGCAATTCTTTACACAATGTTACCAAAATTATGAAAGCAAGTAAAAAAAATGTTTACATATTGCGATTTTCGTTTAAATGTGGTATATTTGATAAAGTTGTTAAAAACAAATTCAAAAATAAGGAGTCCGAATTATGAAAAAAATACTTTCACTTATTCTGAGCCTGCTGCTTATTTTCCCTCTCTGCGTTCCTGCATTTGCTGCAGCAGAAGTGAATCAGCAGTGTCCCACAATCTATGTACCCGGCTTTGCAGGTTCAAAAATCTATGAGGATAAAAACGATCCTTCAACAAAGCTTGAATTTCCTGAAGCAGATGTACTTCTTGAAAGTGTAAAAAAAGATATTCTCCCCTCTCTTCTCACGTACATCGCAACCGATAATGCCGAGCCCTTTGCTTACGAGCTTTGTGAGCTTGTAAACAACGTTTTTGGTGGCTATTTCAACAGCCCTGACGGTACAGCAAAAGGCAATTCAGGCACATATCTTTCCTATCCTGCTTCTGTAAGCAAAACCTCAAGACTGACCTTCAGCTATGACTGGAGACAGGACCCCTTTACAATTGCAGCTGAGCTCAACAATTTTATCAACTATATTCTCGAAAAATCAGGCGCTGAAAAGGTTGCTATTCACTGTCACTCACTTGGCAGTGTTATCTGTACAACCTACCTTAAGGTTTACGGCAACGACAAGGTTATGGGCTTGATTCTTGACTCCCCTGCCCTTGAAGGCATAACATATATCGGTGAGCTTCTTTGCGGAAACCCTGAATTTGCAGGTGATTCACTTGCAAGAGGTATCAAGGACCTTATGGGCGAAAACGAATATAACGAGCTTATTTCAGGCACAATTGATATGCTCGAGCTTGCAGGTATAACCGATAATGTAGGCAAGTTCCTTGATGAGCTTGTTGAAAAAGCTGCTCCCATTCTCTATAAGGAAACTCTTGTTCCACTTTTCGGCTACTGGCCCGCCACATGGGCGATGTCACCTGACAAATACATTGACGAAGCTATGGAGCACGTATTCACAAACTACTGCGCCGGTGAAGAATATGATGCACTTAAAGCAAAAATCGTAAAGTACAACACCGACGTAAGACCTTATAAGAAAGACACTCTTCTCAATTTTGACGTCAACGGAAAACTTGCTGTAATTTCAAGATACGGCTACGGTGCTCTTCCCGTTTCACCTTCATGGGATGTTCTTACTGACACCGTTGTTGACACCCATTCCACCTCTCTGGGTGCAACAACAGCACCTGTTGACACAGCATTCAGCGACAGATATCTTGAAAACAAGGATATGTCTCTTATTTCTCCCGACAGAACAGTTGATGCTTCAACCTGCCTTTTCCCGGAAAAGACCTGGTTCATAAAGAATCTCACACATGACAAAACAGGCGATACGAAGCCTCTTCACTTTGAGCTTCTTTTCGGTGAAGAAGAGGCAACGGTAGAAAATTTCCGTCTCCCCCGCTTCCTTATTTATGACGCTGAAACAGACAGCATCATTGAAGACACTACTGTTTTTGAAGAACCCTACAGAGAGTCATTCGTAGAATCAGCTTTCCGCAAGGTTATAAACTTCTTTACTGCACTGCTGAATTTCCTGACTGACCTTTTCAAGAATAAAAAATAATATACATACAGAAAAACTCCACGGAAAACCCGTGGAGTTTAGTTTTTATTGAGCTTGTGATTTTTCCAGCATCATAAACGCCGCCATTGACACTCTTGCACTGTCCATATTATAAAGTGGCCAGCTGTGCTTTTCTGTAAGAGGCAGATAATTCTGCATATATTCTGCTACACTGTCAACGTCATTCATTATAGCTGCCGCCTGAACATTAGCACCCCAATAGAACACGTCGGGATACTCAAAAGCTTCCCAATGATAAGCTTCCGAGAACTTTTCGTAGAGGTTTCTCGCCCTTTCAGTATCAGGCTCAATTACACCGCAGATAATGGGGAAAAGCTGAGAGGTTGCCTGAGGGTAGTAGGTATTCCAGCTGAAAATCTTTGTGGGTATTCTGACATAGGCTGTTACACCCGGTCTGTAGTATCCGCCAACGAAACTCCAGAGCCTTGTGTTGATATTGGTTTTGACTGTGGTGATAAGCTTACTGCAGTTGTCACGCATATCGGTGTATTCCGTTTTACCGCCTTTAACTATTTCCCCGAAAAGATTTGTCGCTGCAATTGCACCCTCATACACCTCACAGTTATCCATAAGATATTTTACTCTGTGGTTATGCTTTGCATAAGTAAGGCCGTTCTGAAGGGTTGCAAACATAACATTTGTTATTCTCTTTATGTCTTCTGCGTTATCAATAATATAAGTGCTGTCCCCTGTTTTGCTTAAATATTTATCAAGAACAGTGAGAAATGTTGCAGCGTAGGAATCGGTTGTATCATAGGAATCGGCATTTTCGGGAGTGGATATAACTTCGCTTTCAATCTTCCCGTCTTTCATTGTGATTACATAGTCATAGATTGTGCCGTCAAGACCGTTAAAATCCTCTTTTGCAGTGTTAAGATGATTGAAATGCCAATCCATATAAGCTTTTACATTACCTGCATATTTTTCTGCATCATCAAGCAAAGCGAGTGCGGCAAAATCAGCAAAGTAAGGATTCATTGTCAGATTTCCGTTTGCTGAATATGTCATAGGAATTGCACCGTTCTCAAGCTGAAGTGACGCAAGCCACTTCGTTTCGCTTTCAAATATCTGCTTAAACAGCTGAAGCTGTTCCTCGGTTGCAGTTGCCTCAACAGGTCCGAGAGGCTCAAGATCGGGCGCATTGAAGGGTATTCCCAAAAGTGCCATAAGCGCAAACTGAAGTGCCATAATAAATGAAGCTATTTTTGTCATGTTAATTCTCCTTCATTTTGATTTATGGTTCAATTATATCAGGCTACAAAAGGTGTGTCAATAATACCCCGGATTAGTGAACTTGTCAAGCAAAAGTAGACAATAAAAAAATCCCCGTACCACCGTACGAGGATTTCTGGTGCGAGTGTTGATAACGGATTCAATTTTTAATATCAATTAACTGGCAGTCAAACACATATTCTTGCTTGTATCAGAGAATTTTATAGTTTCTTCAATAAATCAAATACAGATTGCGATGAAACGATATGTCAAATTTTATTGAAGAATTATACTACGGCAATATAGAACCACAGGAATTAAGCACAGAACTTTTAGGCAAACTCAAAAAGAAGCTGAGCAACCTTACAGAAAAAGAAGAACAGCTTACTGCAAGATTGAATGATGAAGATAAAGAGCTGTTTCAAAACTATGTAAGTGCATATATTGAGTTTTCAACAACAAGTAACGCTGACAGCTTTATATCAGGCTTCAGGCTCGGAGCAAAATTTACATACGACACATTTGTTAAGAACACGAAAGGATGAACGGTACTATGAAAAGCAATACAAATATTATATACAGACAAGTTGGAGATTTTAAAATTCCTAATTTAACTATTCCACCCGAAGAAGCAAGTGTAATACTTGGCAAATGGGGTATGTTACAGAAAGATTATCTTTTTAATCACAAGAAAGTGGTGTTTGCAACTCTGCTCACCGAAGGTAAATTATATCAACACTGCGCTGAGGTAGAAAATCAAGCACAGCAGGTGTTTAATACTCTTGTTGAACAAATGAAAGTAGCTGAAGTCGTAACCGAGCAACTTAAAGAAGAGAATCAGATGGAGTGGGTTCAGAAAACAAACCTTATTAATATTTCAGCAAGAGAAATCGTTGAAAATGAAATACTTTAAGGGTCATCACAGTTACATAATACTATTTTACCATAAAACTGATTTGTATAGTGTGAAGGTTCAGATTCTACAGTACTGTAATCCGTGTACCATTCATCGGTGTCTTCTGTATATTTTGCTTTGTTTAAAATCGAATTACCCTTCATTCGAATTTATCTCCTTTTCTAACTGCTCAATACCTTTAAGAATAACCCCAAATTCAGGTTTATCACCGAAAATCATATTCTGCATATGCTCGTAGTCGTCTTTAAGAGCCTGCAGATTTCTTTCGGGTGGCATTAAGCGGAGTGTACCGACTTTTGCCTTGTCATATCTTGCCCAAAGGCAACGATAAAACTTTTCTTTGAACTGTACTACCTTGTTAAGCAACTCAATATCGGCAAGTGCATCATCCTTAACGGATGAATTCATCATACAGTACAAATCGTAATAATGACGGGAATATCTTGACGGGAAAGCTTTATCTTCAGGGCGGAATGCCTCACGGTGAAGAATTGTAACCTTCTCCCAAAATGTTCGTTTCGGAAGAACGGTCAGAATATCCGTTGTCGGCTGAGTAAAAACTTTCGGATACTGAATAGCCGCATAAGGTGTAATAGGTCTTTCTTCGGCAGGTGTCCAGGCTGCAAGAGCCCCGATTTCAAGACGGATTACCGGGAGAATTGAGCTATCCTCAAAACTGCGATTATACGCAAAAACTACTGTTTGCGGGTCAGTTTCATCTATGTAGCAATTAACTGATGTGCTGAGTTCTTTCTGCAGGTCTGCAATAATCGCAGGCATAAAAGTATTTTTCAAAAATTCTTCTGTGCGGCGGTTTGCCTCTTTATTGAAAATATCCTGCTTTGTGTTGCTGCGTTCTTCCCAAGGCTCGTTGAGGTCAAAACCGATTACCCGCCAATCGAGGATAAGGTCAATATCTTCGGAAAAACGTTCAATAAGACCGTAGGATTTTGAAAGGCTTGTGCCACCTTTGAAGGCGATGCTGTTTTTCCACTCACAACGGTGAAAAAGATAATCGAGCAAAAAACATACCCAAAAATCCTTTTCAATTATTGCATTTGTGAGTCCCATTTTTGCCGCAGTGTTCTGAAACAGAGCCTTGCGGTCTTTTTCATTTATAATAGCAATGTTACGCATAATTTAACTCCTACAAATCAGTTTGATATACTCGTATATCCAAGAAGTGGCCGCTTTTGCTTCGGTGAGAAGTGCCTTCTTTTCGTTGTCGGTAAGACTGTTTTTCAGTTTTGTTAAAACAGTCTCATCAACATTATCTTTGCCGAGTGCTTTCAATGCTTGTACCACAAGTGCAGTTTTATATGAGAGCTTGGATATTTCTTTGTTGGTTGTGCGTTTGAATTTTATTGTAGTCTGCTCGTAGGTGTACTCTTTATAAGTACCATCACTCACATAAACCCAAGCGGCGGGAATCTGTGTTGAAAGTCCGAGCAGACTTAATGCAGTATCACCGCAGGGGACGATAGTCCAACCGAAGTTGCGGGCGAGAGCATGAGCAACTGCATCAGGTTCGGGTGCAACAAACTCGCCAAGAAAATCATTGTATTCAGGTTTATAGTAAACACCACGCATAATACGCTGAAGTGATTTTTCTTCGTCTAAACGAGTTAAATAGGTATTAATACTCGTTTTGTCGGATATATCAACAAAATCGGTTGCAACAAACACTGTTCCGATTTCTGATTTATTGATTCTGTCTTTTATGAGTTGCCAATTAGTCGCTTTATCCATAGTCTCACCTCGTTAGAAATAGTATATACTTTTTCTAACAAAATATCAATAGCAGAATATAAAATTTTACTTTTTACAACTTTTTTCCAAAAAACTATTGACAATAGCAAACATTTGTTCTGTACTAATATTCACAATTTAATAAATTTGCTACTTTAAGCGTGATGCAAGGTCATCAGAGGACTATTTGGCACCGTATGAAGTCGAATGTACATATCTTTCAAAAGAGCAACACAGCAAGAACCTACATATTCATGTTGCAGAGAAGAAAGAACCCACTTTCTAAATCGCGTATGCGGAGATAATCGTAAGATTATGCTACCCAAGCACCGTAACTCTAAATTAAAGGAAATGTATATTGTTCGTTATGCAGATGATTTTAAAATCTTTTGTCGTACAAGAAGTGACGCTAAGAAGATTTTCACGGCGGTTGAAAAATGGCTCAACGAGAGATTGCACTTAGAAATCTCA
>JBGVGM010000003.1:0-2181 GCA_045121655.1 Acutalibacteraceae bacterium
AACTAACCGCACAATAATGCGTTAAAAACCACCGATATGCGTCAGCATTATCGGTGGTTTTTGCCTTTTCTTGCACAATTATTTCGCATTTTAAAGTGCTTCGCAGTTTCGTAAGAACTGAAAATTTCTTGTATCGAAGCCTAAAATGCAGCAAGGCTGTCGCCTTGCGAGGCTTTTGGCAAAGATACAGGGAATTTTGTTCGAGAAACAAATACTGCCTTATGGGGTGCCGGCGAAGCTACCCTTGTATTTTTTATTGCTGATTAGCCTTCGCTGATTGCGCTTACGGGGCAACCGTCTGCACAAGCACCGCAGTCGATGCATGAGTCAGCATCAATTACGAACTTGTCGTCGCCTTCGCTGATAGCGCCAACGGGACAACCGTCTGCACATGCGCCGCATGAAATGCAATCTTCGCTAATTACGTATGCCATAATCGTAACCTCCTAATTATTTGATAAGCCCATTTTAACATATAAATCAAAAATTTCAATAGGTTATGCAAATTTTTTTGAAAACTTGACGAATATTTTTTCCCTTTCGGGGCAATAATTTGAAGTTCAGGCATAAAAATACATTCTTAAACCGTAATTAGTCTCTTAAGTAAATACGGCAAAAAGTAGCTGCCATTATTATTTTCCAATGTAGCTGCCATTATTATTTTCCAAACTCTTGAAAAATGCTCATATTTATTGTATAATGTTATGGATTATGTAAGTTATGAGGTGGATTTGTGTTTGAGAACCTTCCGGTAAGCATTGATTTTAAAAATCAGATTGATTCTTCCTTTAATAGTGGTAGACTTTCTCATGCTCTCATTTTTGAAGGTTCTTGCGAGGACACTAGACTCAGCGCAGCTATTGAGCTTTCAAAGGCTCTTTTATGTGAAGCGAAGCTCCGTCCCTGCGGTGTCTGCTCTTCATGTATGAAGATAGCTTCAAAAAGCCACCCTGACCTTCACATTATAGAAAAAGCTCCTGACAGTTCAATTATCAAGGTTGACGCAGTCAGAGAAATCCGTGCGAAGGCTCAGCTTTTACCTAACGAAGGTGCAAAAAGTGTTTTCATTATCAGTGAAGCACAGCTCATGAATCCGTCAGCTCAGAATGCACTTCTGAAAATTTTTGAAGAGCCTCAGAGCCACGTTGTTTTCATACTCACCTGCCCTTCAAAGGCTGCACTTCTTGAAACAGTGATTTCAAGAGCAACCTCTTACAGTCTGGGTGAAGAATTTTCAAAGGACAACAGCGAAAAACCCGCTCTTGCAAAAGAAAAAGCCAATGAGCTTTTAAGCTGCTTTATAAGCGAAAACGAACTGAGCTTTATAAGAAAAACGGCAGAGTTTCAGAAGGACAAGCAGTTCTTTATCGAGGTGCTGAAGAAGCTTTCGCCTATAGTGAGAGACGCAGTGGTTTTTCAGAACGGCTCAAAGGATTTTCTTTCCGATTATCCCGACACTGCAAGAAAGCTCTCCTCTGTTTTAATCGCAAAAAAAGCTATGGAGCTTTATTCAGCCGTTTCGGAGTTAATTGAAAACGCTGAAAGGTCAGCCAACCACAACCTTACATTAACAAGACTTTCATCAAAGCTTTATAATATAAAAAACCGATAAGAAGGGAATGATTTTTTATGGCAGAGATTATCTCCGTCAGATTCAAAGATGTTGGTAAAAACTACTACTTTGACCCTCAGGGAAAAGAGTACAACGTTAAAGATAAAGTAATTGTTGAAACCTCAAGAGGTGTTGAATGCGGTACTGTTTCAATTGCAAACCGTGAAATTCCTGACGAGGACCTTGCTTCACCTTTAAAGCCTGTTCTTCGCCTTGCAACACCTGACGATATAAAAATAGTTGAGGAAAACAAGGAAAAGGAACATAGCGCTTTTCAGACCTGCGAAAAGAAAATTGCAGAGCACGGTCTTAAAATGAAGCTGGTTGACGTTGAATATACCTTTGACAGAAACAAGATTCTATTCTACTTCACCGCAGACGGCAGAGTTGATTTCAGAGAGCTTGTAAAGGACCTTGCAGGTATTTTCAGAACAAGAATTGAGCTTCGTCAGATTGGCGTAAGAGACGAAAGCAAGAAGGTCGGCGGTCTCGGCATCTGCGGCAGACCTTTCTGCTGCAACACCTTCCTTGGTGATTTCCAGCCTGTTTCAATCAAAATGGCAAAAGAG
>JBGVGM010000004.1:0-9427 GCA_045121655.1 Acutalibacteraceae bacterium
CTTCGGCTTTTACGGTGTTACAATAAAAGAGGAAAAGCTTCAGGACGAGCTTTATGCTTTTCAGGACGAGCTTTATGCTTCCCCTTATTCTTCTTATGAGGATTTTCTCTATAAATATGAGGAAGCAAAAGAACAGCTTAAAACCTTCCCTTCGGCTTATTTTGCAACAGTAAAAGACGGCAAGGTTGTTTCAACAAACATAAAGGGTATAACAAGCACATCAACAAAAGCCGAAATTGAGAAAGCTCTTTCAAAGTGCGATTTTCAGGCAGTTTTTAATGACGGCTGGAAAGTTATCAAATCCGACACCATAACCGCAGATTTCTACTCGTATGCATCGGAATGCAAATACATTCATTATATAGGAATTTATCCCTACGGTACAGACAGTACAGCACCTTTCCACGAAAAGCTCAGCGCTGAATACCGAGAGAATCTGCTTTTCATGAAAGAAACCATTCAGGATATCGTACTATTTCTTATTGTCTGTCTTGCAGTCTGCGCCCTCTTCAGTCTTATCCTTATTATTAAGAGTGGCAGACACAGAAAGGACGACGATATGCACATGGCATATCTCGACAAAATGTGGGTTGAAATCCGTTTGCTGATTGATGGTGCAATAATCTTTTTTGCAGCATGGTTAGCATTGGACAACGATTTCTGGCATTCAGGCAGCACCCGTTCAATATTTAAGATTATTATTCCCGCCGCAGCTGTTGTTGCAGTAGCTTTCCTTCTTGACTTCATTCTCTACATCACAAGACACATCAAAAACCGTGACCTTATAAAAAGCTTTATGGTTGTGTGGGTGTTCAATAAGATTTTCAAGGGCATTTGGAATTTCTTTAAGAAAAACAAGGACAAACTCAACAATAAAATAAAAGAAACAAAAAACAAGTACATCTATGTGGGTGATGTTGAAACTGAAGTAAAACGAAAAACTCTTATTGTAATTCTTCTCAATATCCTTGTTGGCGGTTTTGCACTGTTCCTTTTCTTTGCTGAAACATTCACTCCGGGCTTGCTTCTTGTTGCAGCTCTCTTTGCCTTTGACTGCTACATTCTTCTCAGAGGTATCCGTTTTGTTGGCGCAGTTAAAAGACTTTTCAGGGTTACATCTGAAATCCGCAACGGCGACGAAAATGCAAAGGTGGACTACACCGCAATTCCACAGGCTTTCCATAAAACTGCTGATGACCTTATGGGAATCAAGGACGGAATAAAGGTTGCCGTTGAAAAGGCGATGCAGAACGAAAAAATGAAAACGGAGCTTATAACCAACGTTTCTCACGATCTGAAAACACCTCTCACAAGTATAATCAACTATGTTGACCTTCTGCAGAAGTGCAATATTGAGGACGAAACAGCACAGAGCTATCTTTCTGTACTCAGTGAAAAGAGCGACAGACTGAAGCACCTTATCGAGGATCTTGTGGAAGCGTCAAAGGCATCCTCAGGTGCTATAAATGTGAATACTGTTTCCGTAAGCGTAAATGAATTCATTAATCAGCTTACAGGTGAACACAGTGAGGGGCTTTCAGAGAAGAACCTTACGGTAATTGTAAATCTTCCCGACGAGGATATTGTTGTGAGGGCAGACAGCAATCTTCTTTACAGAGTGCTGGAAAACCTTATTGTAAATGTAAAGAAGTACGCTATGGAGCACACGAGAGTTTACATCAGCGCACAAAAGACGGGAGCTACAGCGAAAATCACCGTTAAAAATATTTCGGCTGCGCCTCTCAATATGACACCTGAGGAGCTGAAAAGCCGATTTGTAAGAGGTGATGAGTCACGTTCAACCTCGGGCAACGGACTCGGACTTTCAATTGCAGAAAACCTCTGCAGCCTGATGAAAGGCAAGCTTGATATTTTCATTGACGGCGATTTGTTTACGGCATCGGTTGAAATGCCGCTTCAATAAAACGTGGGTGCCTGACTTAACTTTACCATTGAGGTAAGCTCATCTTTTCCGCTTCTATATTTTACTAAGCTTTCAAAAAGTGCTCACCTATACGGTGGGCACTTGCTTTTGTGTGTTGCTGTTTTGTCGCTTCGGGAGAGATGTGCTTCCCCGATTCGTAGAGCTTAAGCTTGGTAGCGCGTTTCGAGGAAAAGAGTTGTGGAGGGAGCCCTCTCAGTCAAAATCTTCGATTTTGCCAGCTCTCCCAAAGGGAGAGCCGAGTGTTGTGCTCTTTATTTATGTTTTGCAGCAAAAACCTCTCCCAAAGGGAGAGGCAAGAGTTGTGCTCTTTGTTTATGTTGATAATACACACTCCAAAAGCAACTGAAGAAGCTGAATATTTATTAAAATTTTGTTACTATTGTTTTTAATCCGTTTTTTAGTTGACATCGTTTGTTTAATATTGTATAATTATATGGAAAAATGGTGAGCGACGACTCACTAAATCAATAACAGGAGATGTATTTATGGACACAAGATTTGCAATTTCAAATTACGTTGATGCAAAAGCTGTAAATGAGAAGCTCGACCACCTCATTACACTTCCTATGCATTCAATCAACCCCGCAGTTCTCAAAGAGTATGAAGAAAACTACTTCGAAGCAAAGTGTCAGAAGTCAAAGGCAATGATCGACGAAGCTAAGCAGATCATTCCCGGTGGCGTTCAGCACAACCTCGCTTTCAACTATCCGTTCCCCCTTGTTTTCACAAAGGCTGACGGCGCAAAGCTTTACGATATCGACGGCAACGAGTACTATGACTTCCTCCAGGCAGGCGGTCCCACAGTTCTCGGCTCAAACCCCAAGGTAGTTCGTGATCAGGTTATCGATCTTCTTAATACATGCGGTCCTTCAACAGGTCTTTTCCACGAGTTCGAATACAAGCTCGCTAAGAAGATTTCAGATTCAGTTCCCACAGTAGATATGTTCCGTATGCTCGGTTCAGGTACTGAAGCTTGTATGGTAGCTTGCCGTGTTGCAAGACTTGCTACAAAGAAAAAGCACATCCTCAAGATGGGCGGTGCTTACCACGGTTGGTCAGATCAGCTCGGTTACGGTATCCGTGTTCCCGGCTCAAAGTTCACACAGGCTAGCGGTGTTCCCATGCGTCTTATGAGAGACACTCAGGAATTCTATCCCGGCGACCTTAACGACCTCGAAAGAAAGCTCAGAAGAAATCAGCTCAACGGCGGTACAGCTGCAGTATTCATTGAACCTATCGGTCCTGAAAGCGGTACTCGTCCTCTTGATTTCGAATTCAATAAGGGCGTTGAAAGACTTTGCCGTAAGTACGGCGCACTCCTTATCTTCGATGAAGTTGTAACAGGCTTCCGTATCGGTATGGCAGGTGCTCAGGGCTACTTCGGCGTTGAACCCGACCTTACAATCTTCGGTAAGGTAATCGCAGGCGGATATCCCGGTGCAGGCGGTATCGGCGGTAAGAGAGAATACATGAAGTACATGGGCGCAGGTCTTGATGCAAGCGGCATGAAGATCAAGAAGGCATTCTGCGGCGGTACAATGGCTGCTACACCTATCTCATGCGTAGCTGGTTACTATACTCTTGAAGAAATTGACAAGCAGAACGCTTGCCAGAAGGCCGGTCTTATGGGTGACAGAATCACTGCAGGTCTTAACGCTATTATCGATAAGTACAACCTTCCCTTCGTAGCATTCAACCAGGGTTCAGTATGCCACATGGAAACAGTTGGTACACTTGCATTCTCAATTGACTGGAGTAAGCCCTGGACAATTCCCGGCGTAATCAAGGAAACAAGTAAGCGTAAGGCTGAAATGACACACATGGGTGCTGCTTACATGGCAGAAGGTCTTGTAACTCTTGCAGGCTCAAGACTTTACACTTCAGCAGCCTATGACGAAGCTATGATTGACGATGCACTTGCTCGTTTCGACAAGGTATTCGCAAACATTTCAGTAGTTGAATAATTAATACATAATAAGGGCAGGTTCACTCCTGCCCTGACTATACTTATAAAGAGGTGTAAATATGGACATCTTAGAAGCTAAAAGAATAGTTGTTGAAGCAGGTAAGCAGCTTGTTTCAACAGGACTTATCGCAAGAACATGGGGTAACGTAAGCTGCAAGGTAAGCGACACTCAGTTTGTTATTACTCCCAGCGGACGTGCTTACGAATCTCTTACAGAGGACGATATCGTTCTTGTAAATATGGAAGACCTTTCATATGACGGCGACATCAAGCCCTCAAGCGAAAAGGGTATCCACGCACAGTGCTATCTCCATAAGCCCGAAATCGGCTTTGTTATCCATACTCATCAGGCTAACGCTTCAGTTGTTTCAGCTCTCGGCTGCGACATCAACAATATCGAAGGCTACTCAAGAGAAATCGTTGGCGACAACATCACCGTAAGCTCATACGGTCTTCCCGGTACAGGTAAGCTCCGTAAGGGCGTAATCGCTGCTCTTGAACGTTCAGATTCAAAGGCAATTATCCTCAAGCATCACGGTGCAGTTTGTATGGGTACAGACTACGACGATGCTTTCAAGGTAGCTAACGAGGTTGAAAAAATCTGTGCTGACTTTGTTTACAATAAGTACAGCGAATTTGTCGGCAAGAAGGCTGAAACCTTCAGTGAAGTTTTTGATTATGTTGTATCAGTTAAGAAGAGAGCAGACGATATGGCGGCTGCAAAGCTTACAGCATATGACAGTGAACGTTTTGATGACGTAATGATTTTCACCGATAAGGAAGGCAAGGAAGTTGCAACTATCGGTCTTTGCGAAAAGTGCGACGAACTTATCGCAGGTGACAAGTACTTCTCAGAAGCTGATATGCACAAGGCTATTTATAACAGCCGCGAGGATATCAACTCAATTGTACACTCAGAAAAAGACGCAATTTCAGCTGCTTCAAAAATCGGCAACACACTTAAGCCCGCACTTGACGACTTTGCTCAGATTGTAGGCGTTACAGTAAGATGTGCTGAATTTGACCCCAATAATACTCTTAAGTCAGCTAAAAAGGTTGCTAAGAAGCTTGGCGGTAAGAGCAGAAATGCTGTTCTTCTCAAGGATAACGGTGCAGTTTGCTGCGGTCCCAACAGAGAAGAAGCTCTTGCTACTGAAATGGTAATGGAAAAGAACTGCAAGACACTTCTTGCAGGCGGACTTTTCGGTGACAGCAAGACAATCGGTATGTTCGACAGCGTTCTTATGAACTTTGTTTACAGAGTGAAATACTCAAAGCAGAAATAATTTCAGTAGTTCAGGAGGTGTTTTGATTTTTTCAATGCACCTCTTTATGTTTTCAGGAGAGAAAGATATGAAAAAGACAAAAGCATTAAAAGGTGTGCTGATTTTTCTTTCAGCGGCAATTTCACTTAACATTATCAACGGTGCTGTGAGAATTGCGAAAGTCAGATATATGGACAGAGAAGCTACGGTAACGGAGAAAACGTTACGCTTCAATGAAGACGGTAAATTTAAAATTCTTCAGATTTCCGACCTGCAGGACTGTGTTCTTTTCAGAGATATGTCAAAGGATTTTCTCTATCATTTGCTTGATACCGAAAAGCCTGACCTTGTTGTACTTACGGGAGACAATATCGGCCCCGGAACAAGCAAGACAGGCGACCTTATGTATCTGACAATCCATGAGTTTATGAGCATATTTGAAGAAAAGGGTGTAAAGGTTGCTTCGGTTTTCGGAAACCACGATGGGGAAGACAATGCCTACGATAAGGATAAGCAGATTGAGCTTTACAAAAGATACTCCTGCTATGTAGGTGAGGACACACCGGAACTTTCAGGCTCAGGCAATTACTGCTTACCTGTGCTTTCTTCGAAGGGCGATAAAACCGCTTTCAATCTCTGGTTCTTCGATTCAGGTGAGCGCAACGACGAAAACGACCTTGGCGGTTACGGCTGCGTACATAAGGACCAGATTGAGTGGTATATAAAAACAGAAAAAGCTCTCACAAAGGAAAACGGCGGCACTCCCATACCCTCTCTTGCTTTTCAGCACATAATTATTCCTGAGGTTTTCGATGTTCTCACAAAGGTTGAGAACCCCAAGGATAAAAAGTATGAGGGCGAATTCCTTGCTGACAGAAACGGTGAGTATTACGCATTCCCCGAAGAGTACGCAAACGAGGACACATACTTCAGCGAAACTCCCTGTCCGCCTATGTATACTAACGGTCAGGCTGACGCTTTCATTGAAAACGGTAAGGTTCTCGGTGTTGCTGTAGGTCACGACCACAAAAACAGCTTTGTTATACCTTATAAGGGACTTGATATTATTCAGAGTCCTGCAAGCTCCTTCGGCTCATATGGCGATATGAACCGAGGTGCAAGAGTTATAACTCTTGACGAAAGCGACCTTTCAAAGTACGAAACAGACGTTATCTTTATGAAGGACGTTTTCGATATGGACGACCCTGCCGTTTACTACCGTTATGTTATGAACAGCGAGGGTGGTAATATGAATATTCCTGAAACTCTTAAGGCTATGGGCAAATTCCTTCGTCACAAGATATTCGGATAATAAGCAGAAGGATAATAAATATTTTTACAGACAAACCTCCGAATAATTCGGAGGTTTTGTTGCAATAAGAGTAAAAAAGATATATAATGTATCTGTAACAAGAAAGAAAGGACATTATTTTTATGAACAATATCCTTGTAACGGGCGGTGCCGGATTTATCGGCTCAAACTTCGTGTATTATATGCTGAAAAAGCACCCTGACTACAGAATAGTCTGCATTGACTCTCTTACTTATGCGGGTAACCTTTCCACTCTCAAAGAGGCTATGGAGAACAAAAACTTCCGCTTTGTAAAGGCTGACATCACTGACCGCAAGGCAGTTGAAGCTCTTTTCAGTGAGGAGAGCTTTACGGCAGTTGTAAATTTTGCCGCAGAAAGCCACGTTGACCGTTCAATCGAAGAGCCTGAGGTTTTCCTTAAAACCAACATTCTCGGTACTCAGGTGCTTATGGACTGCGCAAGAAAATACGGCAATATCCGTTATCATCAGGTATCAACTGACGAGGTTTACGGCGATTTGCCTCTTGACCGACCCGACCTTTTCTTTACAGAGGAAACGCCTATCCACACATCTTCACCCTATTCAGCAAGTAAAGCAAGTGCTGATTTGCTTGTTATGGCTTACTACCGAACTTATAAGCTTCCCGTAACAATCAGCCGTTGCAGCAACAACTACGGCCCCTACCACTTCCCCGAAAAGCTTATCCCTCTTATGATAATCAATGCCCTTCACGGAAAGAGCCTTCCCGTTTACGGTGACGGACTTAATATAAGAGACTGGCTTTACGTTGAGGACCACTGCAAGGCAATTGATATGATTCTTCACGGTGGCAGAATCGGTGAGGTTTATAATATAGGCGGCCACAACGAAAGAGCAAATATTGACGTTGTAAAGACCATTATAAAAATGCTCGGCAAGGACGAAAGTCTTATAAAGTACGTAAAGGACAGACCCGGCCACGATATGCGCTATGCAATTGATCCCACAAAGATTAAAAATGAGCTTGGGTGGTACCCTGAAACCACCTTTGAAGAGGGTATAAAGAAAACCGTAGAATGGTATCTTCAGAACGAAGACTGGTGGCAGGAAATTGTAAGCGGTGAATATATGAACTACTATAAAAAAATGTATAAGGACAGATAATGCCAAATCAATCACATTAATCTGGCAGATTGTAACGATATTAATGTGATTTATTTTTTATTTCGTTAACAATAGTTTAATATTCTACATAATAAATTAAAACGAGAAAAATTTTATTAGAATATAAAATGCGGATGTATATTAATGAAGGAGGAATAAAAATGAAAAAACTTGTTTCAGTTTTACTGTCCGTGCTTATGCTTATGACTATTGCCGTTCCCGGGATGAATGTTCTTGCAGCTGAAAAGCAGGTTACTGTCTATATTGAAGGCTACGGCCATTCACTCTATGCCGACAATAACAATCCCACCGAAGAAAACCGTATCTTCCCCACTGAAAGCATTCTTGAGCCGCTGATGGGAATTTTCAATGATCTTACAAAAGACCTTGTGAACGGTCTTGTAACAGGGGATTACACAGAATACTGTGACAGAATCTACAATGCAATTGCTCCTGCTTATGCTGATGTAAAGCTTGACAAAAACGGTGAAGCAAGTGACGGTTCAGGCTTTGGCGACAATATGCTCACAAAAAGATACTCCACACCTAATTATGTTGACGGTAATAATATCAAGGTTACCTTTGAATATGACTGGAGACTTTCGGTTGAACATAACGCAGCTATTCTTGAACAGTTCATTGACAGAGTATGCCGTGAACAAGGAGTAAAGAAGGTTAATCTTTTAGGCCGTTGTCTTGGCGGAAATATTGTTTCGGCTTATCTTCAGAACGGAAAGAATCTTGACAAAATAAATAATGTGGTTATGCTTATCGCTTCAACCGAAGGTGTAGATTTTATCGGTGCACTTTTCTCAGGCAAGATAAAGCTTGACGCTGAGTGTGTTGATAACTGGGCTAATTTCTTCCTTGAAGAAGAGGGCTTTATTGAAGACCCTGCAATGAATGACTTTGTGACAAGCCTTATAAGCTTTGTGAATCAGATCAGAGTGCTCGGATTTGGCCTTGATTTCATACAGACAATTCTTGATGAAGTCAAAGAAAACGTTCTTGCAAGAACCGTTCGTGATACCTACGGTTCATTCCCTTCATTCTGGGCAATGGTATCCGATGAATATTTTGACGATGCAATAAATTTCCTTTTCAGCACACCTGAGCTTAAAACAGAATATGCAGGTCTTATTGAAAAGGCTAAGTCATATCACGATAACGTTCAGGTTAATGCAAGAGCAAGAATGACTGAACTCAAGGGGCAGGGTAAGGACTTCCTTATCATTTCAAAATACAATTACGCAAACTTCCCAATTTCAAAGGATGCCGCTGCTCAGTCAGACGGAACTGCACTTACAACTGCAACCTCCTTCGGTGCTTACTGTGCTCCTTATGAAAAAACACTCAGCAAAAGCTACATCGATTCAATGAGTGAGGAGAGTAAGAAATATCTTTCACCGGATAATATGATTGACGCTTCAAGCTGTCTCTTCCCCGATACCACATGGTTTATCAAGAATTGTTATCATAATAATTTCCCTGCATCAATGGACAGACTGATTGTAAGGTTTTATTCAACAGACGGAATGAATGTTTTTATTGATACTGAAACCTATCCTCAGTTTGTGGATTACAGTAAGGAGACGGGTGAAATCACACCTGTTGAAGGGCCCGACGATTTGCCGACAGAAACAGAGGAACGCTTCAGCGCATTTATCCGCTTCTTTACCAATCTTCTGAACTTTATCAGAAAGCTTTTCAGCGGAGAACTTGAAGGACTTTTCGGCTAAAACTTGCAAAAGTGCCCTCGGTAAATCCGAGGGCATCACACTGTCGATAAACGCA
>JBGVGM010000005.1:0-19056 GCA_045121655.1 Acutalibacteraceae bacterium
TGGAAGGTAACGTGCTTCAGGCAAAGCGTCTTCAAAAGGCAGGCTGTCAGATTATCCGTGTTGCAGTGCCTGATATGGAAAGTGTAAAAACAGTTGCAGCTCTCAAAGAAAACCTGAGCGTACCGGTTGTTGCCGATATACACTTCAACTATAAGCTTGCCCTGGAAAGTATTGCAGCAGGTGTAGATAAAGTAAGAATCAACCCCGGCAACATCGGATCTGACGAAAACGTGAAGCTCGTTGCAAAGGTTTGTAAGGAAAAGGGTGTACCTATCAGAATCGGCGTGAATTCAGGCTCCGTTGAAAAGGAGATTCTTTCACGCTTCGGTGGTCCCACACCTGAGGCTATGGCTGAAAGTGCTATGTACCACGTGGGCCTTTTAGAAAAATTTGACTTTGACGATATAGTAATTTCAATCAAGTCCTCAAACGTGCTTTCAATGATTGAAGCATACGAGAGAGTGGCTGAAAGATGCAGCTATCCATTACATCTGGGCGTTACCGAATCCGGTACAGAGAGAATGGGAATTATCAAGTCATCTGTAGGAATCGGCTCACTTCTCACAAGAGGAATAGGGGACACAATCCGTGTTTCTCTTACTGACGACCCCGTAAAAGAGGTTTACGCAGGCTTTGACATTCTCAAAGGTATCGGACTTTACAAGGAAACACCCACTCTTGTTTCATGTCCCACCTGCGGAAGAACAAAAATTGACCTTATTTCTCTTGCTAATGAAATTGAAGGCAAGCTGAGAAACGTAAAAAAGAACATAACCGTTGCAGTAATGGGCTGTGCGGTAAACGGTCCCGGTGAAGCAAGAGAGGCGGACATCGGTGTTGCAGGCGGTGACGGGGAAGGTCTTATTTTCAAAAAGGGTGAAATATTAAGAAAGGTTCCTCAGGAAAAAATCGTAGAGGAGCTTATGAAAGAAATTGAAACAATGTAAAAGCAATAAAGAAATTTGTTGCTTTCTATGGAGAAAATAATGAGCAATAAATTTATTGAACTATTCGGTGATTTCTCTGACGAAAAGCTGAGCGAGGTTTTTTCTCAGGCTGAAATCCTTAATGTAAGAATAACCATGGAAACGAAAACTGTGGAAATTGACGCAAAGTTTCCGTGTCTCATAACAAAAAAACTGAATGACAAAGCGGACTACGAGCTTGCCAGAATGCTTCAGGTTGAGGCTGTAAAAATCAACAGCTTTATGCCTGCTGAAATCTTTTCCGAAGAGTACTGGAACTCTCTCGGCAGATACGCAAACGAAGCAATTGCTGCTACTAACGGCTTTTTCCGTGACAGTAAGGCTAAATTTGACGGAGAGGTGCTTTCTGTTGAACTCGCTCACGGGGGCGGAGAAATTCTCAAAAGCGTAGGCGCTGCAGAATACATAGAAAAGCTTATAAAGCATAAATTCAGACGAAACGTAACTGTAATCTTTACAGGTGAAACCGAGGTCTCTCTTGACGACGAAAAAATCGTTTCACAGTTCCGTCAGGCTGAAGAGAACAATCTGAGAGCCAAGGGAATCGACCCGGAAGAGTACTTTGCACCGCCTAAGGAGAAAGAGAAAAAGCACAAGATTATTGACGGAATCCCTCTTTATCTTGAAACGGCAAAGCCCGTTTACGGAACAAGAATCACAACCAATCCCAAGCCTCTTAACGAAATTACTCCCGACGAAGGCACCTGCACCGTATGGGGTGAGGTTTTCGATATGGATGTAAAGGAAACCAAGGACCACAGAAGCAATATCGTTCTTTTCAATATTACAGATAATACCTACGCATATTCCTGCAAGGTTTTTGAGCAGAAGGAAAACTGCGAGGTGCTTCTCAACAAGGTTAAAAACGGTGTAACCGTACTTATAAGAGGCTACATTTCCTACGATAAATTCAGCGGAGAAAATATAATCACTCCGAGAGCTATAAATCTTGTTGAAAGAATTCCTAAAAAAGACGAAGCTGAGGAAAAACGAGTTGAGCTTCATCTTCATACAAAGATGTCCATGATGGACGGTATGACCGATGCCAATGTGCTTGTGAAAAGAGCAATCCAGTGGGGACATAAGGCGATTGCCATAACTGACCACGGTGTTGTTCAGGCTTTCCCCGAGGCTGTTGCAGCTGCAGGAAAGGATATAAAAATCATCTACGGTATGGAAGGATACTTTATGGATGATACGGATATATCCTTTGAGGATTGGAAAAAAGCCAAGAACAAGTATTTCCATCAGATTATCCTTGTAAGAAACCTGCAGGGACTTAAAAATCTCTATAAACTTATAACCTTATCAAACCTTGAATACTTCCACCGCAGACCTATAATTCCCAAAAGTGAGCTTATAAAGCACCGAGAGGGTCTTATTATCGGCTCTGCCTGTGAGGCAGGTGAGGTTTACAGAGCAATTGCAGAGGGCAAAAGCGACGAAGAGATAATGAAAATCGCTTCCTTCTACGATTACCTTGAAATTCAGCCCTGCGGAAACAACGAATATATGATCCGTTCGGACAAGTTCCCTCACGTTAACAGTGTTGAGGATATAAGAAACTTTAACCGCAAGGTAATTCACGTTGCCGACGCTCTCGGCAAAATGACAGTTGCAACCTGCGACGTTCATTTTATTGATCCTGAAGATGCACGCTACAGAGCAATCCTTATGGCAGGTCAGGGCTTCTCCGATGCAGACCAGCAGGCTCCTCTTTATTTCAGAACAACTGATGAAATGCTCTTTGAATTCAGCTATCTCGGTGAGGACACTGCAAAAGAAATCGTCGTAACCAATACCAATAAAATTGCGGATATGATTGAAAGAATCATTCCCATTCCAAGCGGCAACTTCCCACCGTCGCTTGAGGGTGCAGACGATGAACTTACAAGGCTTTGCTGGGAAAAGGCAAAAAGCCTTTACGGTGACCCTGTTCCGCCTTATGTTGCAGAAAGACTGGAAAAGGAGCTCACTTCAATTATCAAGCACGGCTTCGGCGTACTTTATATGATTGCGCAGAAGCTTGTTAAAAACTCCGAGGAACACGGTTACCTTGTCGGTTCACGAGGCTCCGTAGGCTCGTCTTACGTTGCCAATGCTTCGGGTATTTCCGAGGTTAACCCACTTGCTCCTCACTACCGCTGTCCTTCTTGCAAGTACAACGAATTCTTCCTTAAGGGCGAATACGGCTCAGGCTATGACCTTCCCGAAAAGAATTGCCCCGAATGCGGAACACCGATGCTTCGTGACGGACACGACATTCCCTTTGAAACCTTCCTCGGCTTCAAGGGCGACAAGAGCCCTGATATCGACCTTAACTTCTCAGGCGAATATCAGTCCAGAGCCCATAAGTATACGGAAACTCTCTTCGGTGACGGTCACGTTTTCAAAGCGGGTACAATTGCTTCCGTTGCCGACAAAACTGCTTTCGGCTACGTTAAAAAGTACCTTGACGAGAGGGGAATATCTGTAAGCAGAGCTGAAGAAAGCCGGCTTACAAGAGGCTGTACCGGTGTTAAGAGAACAACGGGTCAGCACCCCGGCGGTATGGTTGTTGTGCCGGATATATTTGAAGCGTCTGACTTTACGCCTATTCAGCATCCTGCAGATGACCCGAAATCAGACACAAGAACAACCCACTTTGACTTCCATGCGCTTCACGATACTATTCTGAAGCTTGATAACCTGGGCCATGATGTTCCCACACTGTATAAGCACCTTGAAGACCTTACGGGTGTTCCGCCTATGGATACCGATATCTGCGACCCCAAGGTTTACGAAATGCTTCTTTCACCTGAGCCCTTAGGTGTTACGGCAGAGGATATTGACTGTCCCACAGGTACACTTTCAATCCCCGAAATGGGCACACCCTTTGTTATTCAGATGCTTCTTGATGCACAGCCCAAAAACTTCTCCGACCTTCTTCAGATTTCAGGTCTGTCTCACGGTACCGGAGTGTGGCTCGGAAACGCTCAGGACCTTATCAAAGAGGGAATATGCACAATTTCAAGCGTTATCGGTACCCGAGACAATATCATGGTTTACCTGATGCATAAGGGTGTTGAGCCCAGTGTTGCCTTTAAAATTATGGAAATTGTCCGTAAGGGTAAAGCACCGAAGCTTCTCACCGACGAACACATAAAAATAATGAAGGAAAACGGTGTTGAGCAGTGGTATATTGATTCCTGCTTCAAGATTCAGTATATGTTCCCGAAGGCTCACGCAGCAGCGTACGTAAGTGCGGCACTGAGACTCGGCTGGTACAAGATTTACCATAAGCTTGAGTACTACGCAGCATTTATGACAGTACGCGGAGGCGATATTGACGCCCTTGCAGTAATGAAGGGCAGAGATGCAGTTAAACGCCTTATGCAGGAAATCAAAATGAAGGGTAAGGACGCAGCTCCCAAGGAGCAGAATATGTACCCTTCACTTCAGGTTGTAAATGAAATGATGGCTCGCGGAATCGAATTTCTGCCAATTGACATTTATAAATCAGATGCAACCGTTTACAAAATTGAGGACGGAAAAATTCGTATGCCCTTCGGTGCTCTCAGCGGTGTAGGCGAAAACGCCGCAATAGCCCTTGCAAATGCAAGAGAGGGTGTGAGCGAATTCGTTTCAATTGACGATTTTGCTCAGAGAGCTTCAGCTTCCTCCTCAACAATTGAAATGCTCAGACAGGTGGGTGCCTTCAGCGAACTTCCCGAAACAAGGCAGATGAGCCTTTTTGAGATGTAACAAACAATAAACCTCAGCCTTGACGCACCGAAAAGGTAGCCGGATTTCAGCAAAGAAAAAAGCTGAGGGATCAAAACAAAAAAATAAAGCCTTGGCTCTTCCTTTGGGAGAGCTGTCAGCAAAGCTGACTGAGAGGGCAAACAATCAACAGAAAGAAGAGTTACTATGTCAAAAATTTTTGCACACAGAGGATTTTCAGGAAAGTACCCGGAAAACACAATGCTCGCCTTCGAAAAGGCAGTTGAAATCGGTGTTGACGGAATCGAAATGGACGTTCACCTTACAAAGGATAACGTGCTTGTAATTATCCACGATGAGGATATCAGACGCACCTGTGACGGCGAAGGCCTTGTAAGAGATATGACCTATGATGAACTGAAAAAGTTCGACGCATCAGCCACATTCAGAGGTGTTTACGGCTTTTGCGGAATTCCCACTCTCAGAGAATATTTTGAGCTTGTAAAGGATACAAACGTAATAACAAACATCGAGCTTAAAACAGGTATTTTCGAGTATCCCACAATTGAGCAGAGAACCATTGATATGATTAAGGAATACGGTCTTGAGGACAGAATAATCCTTTCATCCTTCAACCACTATACAATTAAACGCTGTGAAGAAATCGCTCCCGAAATCAAGCGTGGTTTCCTTTCAGAAAGTTGGCTTATTGATTACGGCAAGTACACCGCAGCACAGAATGTACAGTGCTGTCACCCCATTCATTGCTGTCTTACAAAAGAGATTGTTGACGAAATGCACTCTGCCGGCTGTGAAATCAACACATGGACTGTTAACGAGTATAAAGACATAGAACGCCTTTCAGCTCTCGGTGTTGATGCTCTTATCGGCAACTACCCCGACAGAATGATTGAAAAGCTGAGATAAGAATTAAAAAATTAAACCTTCCACTTCTGAAACAGTGGAAGGTTCTTTCTCTTTAACGCTTATTCGTTTTCCATTACAATGCGGTACGCCATTTCCTCAAGCTGTTCAATGCTTTCAAGCGAAACCACCTGTTGTCTGTAGGCGGCAGCACCTCTGATTCCTTTAATGTACCAGGCGGCGTGCTTTCTTGCTTCTCTTGTGCCTACTCTTTCGCCCTTGTATTCGCAGATTTTTTTGATGTGCTTTACCATAACTCTCATTCGTTCGCTGACAGGTGGCTCAGGAAGAATAATCTCATGGTTGAGATAAGCGTTAATCTGACTGAAAACCCAGGGTCTGCCTAAAGCACCTCTGCCTACCATAAGAAGGTCGCAGTCGGTTTCTTCAATCATTTTTGCGGCACTCAGCCCATCAACGATGTCGCCGTTTGCAATAACGGGAATTCCCACGCTCTTTTTTACCTCAGCAATCATTTTTGTGTCAACGGGGGGAGCGTACATCTGCTGTCTTGTCCTGCCGTGAACGGTAATTGCGCTCATGCCTGCTTTTTCGGCACGCTGTGCCATCTCAATGCAGTTGATGCTGTCCTTGTCCCAACCGAGGCGGATTTTTACCGTAACGGGAATGTCAACTGCATTTTTAACTGCCCTCATAATTTCTTCGGCAAGCTCAGGATTGCGAAGGAGAGCAGAGCCGCCACCGTTACCTGCAATTTTCGGAGCAGGACATCCCATATTGATATCAATAACATCAGGATTATAATCGAGACATTTAATTGCGCTTTCTGCCATAACTGCAGGGTCAGATCCGAAAATCTGAGCTGCAGCAGGACGCTCTTTGTCTGAAAGGCAAAGCAACTCCTTAGATTTTCTGTCGCACATAGTAAGCCCCTTGCTGCTTACCATTTCACTTACAACATAAGTTGCACCGTATTCAGTGCAAAGCTCTCTGAAGGCTCTGTCGGCAACTCCCGCCATAGGAGCCAGAGCAGCACTGCGGCTTTCTATTTCAATGTTACCAAGCTTCATAATAAACCTCTTTGAAAAAGTTTTGAACCATTATACCATAAGAACAGGAAAATTGCACTAAGTTCAGAAATATTTCTTCAAATGTATTGACAAAGAGGAGTTAATTGAATAAAATATCAATTGAACAATCATTCAAATGATAAAAGGAGTACAACAATGAACAGATTCAATGATGAAATAAATGACGACTTCCTTAAGCTTGAAAGCCACACCGCAGAAAGAGTAATCAACGAACAGCCTGACGAAGACGTGCTTTTTGACCTTGCAGAGCTTTTCAAAATATTCGGTGACTCCAACCGTATCAGAATTCTTTACGCCCTTTCGGACGTTGAGCTTTGTGTAAGCGACCTTGCGAGAATACTGTCACTTTCAACCTCAGCGGTGAGTCATCAGCTGAGAATACTTAAGGCTTCAAAGCTCGTAAGGTGCCGAAGGGAAGGTAAAATAATTTTTTACATGCTTGATGACGAGCACGTAAGGGATATTATAAATCTTGGTCTTGAACACGTAATTGAATGAGGTATATTATGAAAAGTAAAACAGAAAAAAACATACTGATAGCTTTTTTGCTTAATCTCTCTTTTTCGGTAATTGAATTTGTAGGCGGAATCATAACAGGAAGCGTTGCTATTGTATCGGATAGTGTGCATGATTTAGGTGATGCTATGAGCATCGGTGCTTCATTTTTTCTTGAGAAAAAGAGTAAGAAGGCTCCCGATGAAAAATACACCTATGGTTATATGAGATATTCTGTACTTGGCAGCGTGATTACAACAGTGATTCTTCTTTTCGGCTCTCTTGCAGTAATTTACAACGCCGTTGAGAGAATTATAAAACCCGTTGAAATCAATTATGACGGTATGATTGTTTTTGCTGTAATCGGTGCAGCAGTAAATTTTCTTGCTGCTTACTTCACAAAAGAAGGGGATTCCCTCAATCAGAAAGCAGTTAATCTTCATATGCTTGAGGATGTTCTCGGTTGGGTGGTAGTCCTTGTCGGTGCTGTGATTATGAGATTTACCGATATTACAATTATTGACCCGCTTATGTCTGTGGGTGTTGCAGTGTTTATACTTGTAAATTCACTGAGAAACCTGAAAGAGGTGCTGAACATTTTTCTTGAAAAGACTCCTGAGGATATCGACCTTGAGAAAATCAGAGCACATATCTGCAGTATAGACGGTGTATCAGACGTTCATCATATCCACCTTAGAAGCCTTGACGGATACAGCAATTATATTACAATGCACGTTGTGGCAACGGGTAACAGCCACGAAATCAAACACAAGGTAAGAGAAGAGCTCAGCGAGCACGGAATAAATCATGCAACAATTGAGCTTGAAGAGGTAGGGGAGCACTGCCACGAAAAAGAGTGCCGTCTTGAGCATCACGAAGTCTCACACCACCATCATCACCACCATCATTAAATGCAAAATACCACTTAAGGTTTTACAAAATGAGAGAAAGTCATTCCGCATAAAAACGGGGTGGCTTTTTCTGTACGTAAAAGGGTTTATCAGTAATTTTGCATTTACATGGGATTTATTTTGTGTTATAATGGAAAGGATAAAAATAGAAGGGGTGTTATTATGAGACTTCTTGTTATTGACGGCAACAGTATCGTCAACAGAGCCTTTTATGCAATCCGTATACTCTCCACCAAGGACGGTCAGTTTACCAACGGAATCTACGGTTTTATGAATATACTTATAAAGCTTCGTGAGGAGTGCAATCCCGACCACGTAGCAATTGCCTTTGACCTTAAGGCGCCTACCTTCCGTCACGAGATGTACAGCGAATATAAAGCAGGCAGAAAGGGTATGCCTGACGAGCTTCGTTCACAGATGCCCATACTTAAAAATCTGCTTACTCTTCTTGGTTACACCGTAGTTGAAAAAGAGGGCTACGAGGCAGACGATATTTTAGGTACTCTTTCTGCTTCCTGCAAAGGCGACGACAAGTGCTTTATTGCAACAGGGGACAGAGACTCACTTCAGCTTATAAGCGACAGTACAAGCGTGTTTCTTGCCTCAACAAAAATGGGCAAGGCTACCACTGTACTGTACGATAAAGCTAAGCTTATGGAGGAATACGGAGTAAAACCCCAGGGTATGATTGAAATCAAGGCTCTTATGGGAGATTCCTCCGACAACATTCCGGGTGTTGCAGGTATCGGTCAGAAAACAGCAGGTGAGCTTATTAAAATTTACGGCTCAATTGATTATATCTATGAGCATATTGACGAGCTTGATATTAAAAAAGGCGTTTATCAGAAGCTTATTGACGGTAAGGACAGCGCTTATCTCAGCCGTACTCTCGGTACAATCTGCCTTACTGCGCCGATTGATACAAACCCCGACACTTACCTTATAAAAGAGCCGTCTGCTACTGAGGCAATCAAGCTTCTCGTAAAGCTTGAAATGTTTGGCATAATCGAAAAGCTTGGGCTTACAAGAGAAAACATTCCCGTAGTTACTGAAGCTGAAGAGGAAAAGGAAAAAATCTCCTTCAGCTACGAAAGAGACCTGTGCGCTCTTTTAGGTGAATTCAAAAAGGCAGGAAAGGCTTACTTTACCTGCAAGTACAACGAATCTGATATCACCCAAATGTACTTCGCTTTCAAAAACGAGGTCAAGTGTGTAACTGCCGACTGCCTTGATTTTTACAGTTTCTTTGACGATTTTGCAAAAGGCGAATGGGAAAAATACACTGATGACAGTAAGAGCTTTTACAAATACTCTCTCAGAAGAAACGCTGAAATTGAAACGGGAATCTTCGACACCAGCCTTGCAGGTTACATTCTCAACCCCTCAGCAAATTCCTATGATGCACTGAGACTTTCAGAGGCGCATTCCGTAAGCATTCCCGAAATCGACTGCCCCGAAGAAGAAAAGAATATGGCAACTGCCGCTTACTGCCTTATTGACCTTTCAGAAAAACTCAAGGGCATACTTGCAGAAAACGGTCAGAACAGGCTGATGTACGAAATTGAAATGCCCCTTTCAAAGGTTCTGGCAAGTATGGAAAACGTAGGCTTTCTTGTTGACAGAGAGGGTATCGAAGAATTCGGTGTAAAAATGAGCCAAAAGGCCGAGGAGCTTACAAATCTTATCTATTCCGAAGCAGGTGTGGAGTTCAACATCAACTCACCGAAACAGCTTGGTACTGTTCTCTTTGAAACCTTGCAAATTCCCTGTAAAAAGAAAACCAAAAACGGCTACTCCACCAATGCTGACGTACTTGAAGAGCTTTCAGCCGACTACCCCATAGTAGCTCACGTTCTGGAGTACAGAGCAATTGCAAAGCTTAAAAGCACTTACTGCGAGGGCCTTTTAAAGGTTATCGACACCGACGGCAGAATCCGTTCCACATTGAATCAAACGGAAACAAGAACAGGCAGAATCAGCTCAACTGAGCCCAATCTGCAGAACATTCCCGTACGTTCGGAAATCGGCAGAGAAATGCGCCGTTTTTTCACCTCAGAAGAGGGAAGCGTGCTTGTTGACGCCGACTATTCACAGATTGAGCTCCGTGTTCTCGCTCATATGGCAGACGACGAAACGATGATAAAGGGCTTCAATGACGGTGAGGATATACACACAATTACTGCTTCTCAGGTGTTCGATATGCCCATTAATATGGTGACACCTCTTATGAGAAGCAGAGCGAAGGCTGTTAACTTCGGTATAGTATACGGTATCGGTGCTTTCTCACTTTCAAAGGATATAGGAGTAAGCCGAAAGGAAGCCGATGAATATATCAAGGGCTATCTTTCACACTACAGCGGAGTAAGACGTTATCTTGAAAGGGCAGTTTCCGAAGCAAGAGACAAGGGCTACGGCGAAACCCTCTTCAACCGCAGAAGATATCTTCCCGAGCTTACTGCAAGCAATAAAATGCTTCAGGCATTCGGCGAGAGAGTTGCAAAGAATATGCCTGTTCAGGGAACTGCTGCCGACATAATCAAAATTGCTATGGTCAAGGTCTATGAAAGACTTAAAGCAGAAAAGCTAAGCGCAAGACTGATTATGCAGGTGCACGACGAACTGATTGTTGAAAGTCCCGAGGATGAAAAGGACAGAGTTGCCCTCATTCTGAGAGAAGAAATGGAAAGTGCAGCAGAAATGAAGGTAAAGCTTCTTTCGGATGTGCATATGGGTAAAACCTGGTACGACGCAAAGTAAAAAGCTTTTTACAGCTAAATTCGTTTCACGAGCGAAATTGACTTTCAGTCAGCTAAATTACTTCGTAGCTAAATTGACCTTTGGTCAGCTGAAATTGAGCTTAATTCGGCTGTTTAAAGGCAACTGTCAGTCTTCATACGAACTATATTTTGCTTCAAAAAGGTATTTCAGAAATTTTTTCTGAAATGCCTTTTTTATATTGACTTTTTCTATTTTAGGGTTTATAATGTCATTAAAGTGGTGGAACGGTCATTAAAATTCATTTCAATGGTGATTTTTGGTGAAAACCGGCTCCGAAAAGAAAAATCTGAAAGAGGTGAGAAGGATATGCTCAGCGGTATTTACGAACATAATATCGATGGAAAAAACAGGGTTTTTGTTCCTGCAAAGTTCCGTGAGATAATGGGCGACGACTATACATATAAGCTTTGTCCCTCAAAGTATCCTTCAATTCAGCTTTTTTCAAGAGAATACTATAATAAGCTCTACCCGCAGACGGAGCTTGATACATTGAACCCCATCAGAGACAGAGGTATGAGAGCAGGCAGAAACCTTGGTAAAGGCGAAGCTTCATGCGACGGTCAGGGCAGAATTTCAATAAGCCCACTGATTTCAAAGCTTGCAAAGTTGGAAAAGCAGTGCGTTTTTGTTGGCTTTGAAACTTACGTTGAAATTATGAGCCCTGAGGTTTACGAGGCGTTCCTTCTTTCTCAGTGTGAGGATTATCAGCTTGAAGAAGAATCCTACAGAAAAGAAGAAAGCAAGATGCGTGAATACAGAAGTGAGGGTGCATTTATTGCACTGCCTGAAAACCAAAAAGGCGGTGACAATTCATGAGTCAGTTTTCCCACGTAAGCGTAATGCTTTACGAAACAGTTGACTCCCTTGTAACCGACCCTGACGGAATATACGTGGACTGTACCACGGGCGGAGCAGGACACAGCAAAGAGATTTTAAAAAGACTTTCAGATAAAGGCAGACTTATTGCAATTGACCAGGACCCGGATGCCATTAAGGTAATCACAGAAAGAATCGGCTCAGACGAAAGAGTAACCATAGTTCACTCAAACTTTTCCGAGCTTAAAAGCATTCTGGATTCCCTAGGCATTGAAAGCGTAAACGGTGTTATGGCAGACCTTGGAGTTTCCTCTTATCAGCTTGATGAGGGGGAGAGAGGTTTTTCCTATAATCACGATTACCCCCTTGATATGAGAATGAGCAAAGAGGGTATGAGTGCTGCAGATGTAGTCAATACCTACAGCGAAAGAGATCTTACAAGAATTTTACGTGATTACGGCGAAGAAAAATTTGCTTCAAGAATCGCAAGAAGCATCTGCTCTGCAAGAGAAAAGAAGAGAATAGAAACAACCTTTGAGCTTTCTGAAATAATCAAAAACGCAATTCCTGCTGCAACAAGAAGAACCGGCGGGAACCCATCCAAGCGTTCATTTCAGGCAATAAGAATTGAAGTAAATTCAGAGTTGGAAAAGCTAAAGAACACACTTGACGATATGTTCTACAGTCTTAAACCGGGTGGCAGAGTTTCAATTATAACCTTCCATTCCCTTGAGGACAGAATCGTAAAAAGAGCCTTCAGTGAATACTGTAAAGGCTGCGAGTGCCCTAAAAGCGCTCCGATCTGCATTTGCGGAAAAACTCCCGACGGGAAGCTTCCTTTCAAAAAGATGCTGCCGTCAGAGGAGGAAATTGAAAATAATCAGAGATCACGAAGTGCGACTCTGAGGTGTATTGAGAGATTGTAATTAAGGTGTAAACACAAACCTAAGGAGAGAAAGATATGGCAGCGGAATATGCTTATAAGTACGACTACGGCTCACCTGCCGTAAGAGAAAATCAGGCTGTGCCTAAAAGAGAGGCTCAGAAAAGACCCGAGTTTAAAAAATATAACAGCCCTATGGCAAAAAGACTTGCCGAGGAAAGAGCAGCCACACAGAAGGTGCTTAAAATTGCAGCTTTTCTTGGTGCGGTAATTGTTGCTTTTGCCTTTGCAACCAACAGCTTTTACGCTAAGGATGCTGCAAAAAGACAGCTTGACGAGGCAAACGATTTCTATATGCTTTGCCAGTCTGAAAACAAAGAGCTTAACGCAAAGCTCACGGCTCTTGCAACTGCCGAAAACATTGACAGATATGCAGTTGAAAAGCTTGGCCTTGTAAAGATAACAGCCGATAAAGAAGTATATCTTCAAGCTGAAACAGATAATAAAACTATTTTCTATCAGGGTGCCGAAAAGGCAGAAATTAAAGAATAAGGGAATTGCAAACAAGTGAAATATTTTACGGTTTGTTGATTCTGCGCGTAAAAAAATAAGCCGTCAGCCGACGGCTCATTTTTGCTATTTGAATAACAGTTGAATTCATATAAATGAGCAGATTAAAATAGTATTAGTATGTAAAACATAAAAGGAGAAGGGCTATGTATATTCATCCTAACAGAGTTAAAAGAAAAACCGACACACCTTTTATAAGCCACTCTGCCTTTGTGGCTCTTTTGTTAATCGGTGTTATGCTGTTTCTCAATCTCGGAAGAGTCGGTTATATTATGATTACAAAGGGCGACGAGTACCGACAGACTGCTGCTAACAATCAGCTTTATGATGTTTCAATTGAGGGTGTAAGAGGCACAATCTACGACAACAATATGACTCCTCTTGCAACAAGCACAACTGCGTGGATTCTCTGTGCAAATCCCAAGGAAATCAAGCGTAAATTTGATAACAGCGATTTTCTTTCAAGCGAAAACAGATACAACAAATTCATCAACGATATCTCCAAGCAGTTTGCCAAAATTCTCGGTGAAAAGCCAAGGGATATAAAAGAAAAGCTTACACAGTCCGAACTTTCCTACAAGAGAATCAAAAAAGAGGTTTCTCCCACTCAGAAAATAGCACTCGATGCGATTCTCAATAATCCCTATGGATTTCCCTATACCTCTGTTGATAAAGGCTTTTTCAAAACAACAACCGAGGAAAAGACCTATAACCTCAACATTTCCTCGTTTTTCACATATGAAAGTGACAGTATAAGAGAGTATTCCCAGAGCAATTTCGCCTCAACAGTAATCGGCGTAATCAATGCCGACAACAAGGGCGAAACGGGTATAGAAAGCTACTACAATAACGTGCTTGAGGGCACATCGGGCAGAATTGTAACTGCAAAGGATTCCCTAGGCAGAATATTGGAATCGAGCTACGAAACTGTTTTCGACGCAGGCGAGGGTAACGGAATTGTGCTTACAATCAATTCCAACATTCAGAGCTACCTTGAAAACGCCCTTAACAGAGCTCACGCAAGCATCAAGGGTGACGGCGTTTATGGTATTGTAATGGACGTTAAAACAGGCGCTGTTCTTGCAGTATCCGATAAGCCTGACTTTGACCTTAACGACCCGAGAAAGCTTGTTGAATCAATTGACACTTCGGAACTTGAAAAATATGAAGTGGGCTCAGCCGATTACAACCAGACCTTCAGTAACCTTCTTTACAAGCAGTGGAGCAGCTTTTGTATTACAGAAAACTACGAGCCGGGCTCAACCTTTAAAATTTTCACTGCCGCAGCAGCAATTGAAGAGGGTGTTGCAAGTCTCAACACGACCCACAACTGCCGCGGCTTTGTAAATGTTGCAGATATAACATACCACTGCGCAAATGACAAGAGCCACGGACTTCAGACACTTACTCAGGGTCTTATGAATTCCTGCAATACCTTTTTTATCACAATAGGACAGAGATTAGGCATAGAAAAATATAACAAATACTTTGAAGCCTTCGGTTTTACCGAAAAAACAGGAATTGACATCAACAACGAGGCTAATCCCGTTTATCACAACCCCGATAAAATGAGTAAGGTTGACCTTGCAAGTACGTCTTTTGGTCAGACTATAAGAATAAGCCCCTTACAGCTTATTACTGCAGCGTGTGCAATTGCCAACGGCGGAAAGCTTATGCAGCCCTATCTTGTTGACAAGGTCGTTGACAGCGACGGAAACATAATTTCACAGACAGAGCCCGTTGTAAAAAGACGTGTTATTTCCGAAAGCACAGCTCAGTCAGTAATTTCAATGATGGAATCCGTTGTTGAAAAGGGTACAGGTAAAAATGCCTATATTCCCGGCTACAGAGTATGCGGTAAAACTGCCACCGCTGAAAAGCTTGACGACAACAGCGACGACGATATTTATATTGCATCTTTCCTTTGCTTTGCTCCTGCTGACGACCCTCAGGTTGCAGTGCTTGTGGGTGTTGACAATGCTCCCGGCCCCTACAGAGGCGGCGGTGTGCTTGCTGCACCTATTGCAAAGGAAGTGCTTGAATCAACCCTTAAGTATATGGGAGTTGAACCCCACTACACGCAAAGTGAGCTTGCTTCAGTAAGCAGAACAACTCCCTCACTTATCGGAAAAAGTGTAGGTGACGCTAAGCTTACCGCAGCAAACGAAGGAATCACTACACGAGTTGTGGGAAACGGCAAAACTGTTGTTTCTCAGGTTCCCGCAGGGGGAGAATCAATCCCTGACGGCGGTGTTGTAGTAATTTACACAGAAAGCAGTTCAAAAACCCAGGAAGTTGAAGTGCCTGATTTTTCAGGCTACAGCGCTTCTGAGGTAAACAGAATAGCAGTCAACAGCGGTCTTAACGTAGTCTTTTCAGGTCCTACAGGCTCAGCAGGTGTAAGAGCCTACAGCCAGGATATTGCAAAAGGCACAAGAGTTGAGGCAGGCTCAAAAATCACGGTTTACTTCAGAACAGATAATATTGCAATTGACTAAAGGTGAGATTTATGCTTGTTTCCCGTTTGCTTAAGAGCATTGGTGCTGAACTCGAAACAGAGGACAGGGATGTTAATTATATAACCGACAACTCCGAAAACTGCAGAGAAAACTGCATTTTCGTCTGTCACGAGGGTGCAGAAAGGTTTGCTTCTTCTGCAATTGAAAAAGGCGCAGTATGTGTTGTCGCAAAGGAAAAAATCACGGAAAACACAGTAATTGTAAACGATACAAGAAAGGCCTACAGCCTTCTTTGTGCGGAATTCTTTTCTCACAGCTATAAAAAGCTTTATCTCATCGGTGTAACCGGTACAAACGGAAAAACCACCGTAAGCTCAATGCTTTATCATATACTGTCAGCTTCGGGAAGAAAATGCGCTCTTCTCGGTACGGCAGGTTATCTTCGGTGCGAGGAGGAAAGCTCAGCCTCTCTCACAACTCCCGACCCCTTTCTTATGCATAAGATGTTTTATGAAATGACGCAGTGCGGTACGGAATTCTGCGTTATGGAAGCATCTTCTCAGGGGCTTTTTCAGGAAAGGCTTTATCCTCTTTCCTTTGAAATCGGAATTTTCACCAACCTTACTGCTGATCACCTTGATTATCACGGTGATATGGAAAGCTACAGAAAAGCCAAGGAAAAGCTTATGAAAATGAGCAGAATTTCCGTAATAAATGCAGACGACGAAAACTGCGAAAGCTTTATAAATGCCTCGGAAGGTGAGGTTATAACTTACTCGCTCAAAAAGGATGAGGCAGATTTTACTGCAAAATATATCCGTTTCTTTGAAGGTATAATCGATTATGTAATTGTGGGAAATGAGCTTATTCACAGGGTAAAACTGCAAACTCCCGGAAACTATAATATATATAACTCCATGGCAGCCCTTGTAGCTTCTTTAAGGTGCGGACTTTCGCTTGAAGAAAGTGCAAATGCTCTCAGAAGCTTTTACGGTGTCAGGGGCAGATTTGAAATTCTTCCCTTGAAAACCGACTACAAGGTGATTATCGACTACGCACACACTCCAGACAGCCTTAAACAGGTACTTCTTACTCTTTTGTCTTTTCCTAAAAATAAGCTGATTACCCTTTTTGGTTGTGGCGGTGACAGAGATAAAAGCAAAAGAGGGGAGATGGGCAGAATTGCCGCAGAGTACAGCGACGAGGTAATAATAACAAGCGATAATCCCAGAACGGAGAATCCGTCGGAAATTATCGAGGATATTCTCTCAGGTACTGACCGAGCGAAAACCCCCGTATATATTATTGAAAACAGAAAAAAAGCTATAGAATATGCCTTGCAAAAGGCTCAAAAGAATGATATTATTCTTTTAGCAGGAAAAGGACACGAAACCTATCAGCTTATAGGTGACGAAAAAATCCCCTTTGACGAAAGAAAAATTGTTGCTGATTTTCTCTCATAAATCAGCATATCTGAAAGGAATGTTTTAAATGAATTTAACTGTTGTAATTCTTATTTCGCTTGTAACATCATTTGTTGTTACTGCTCTTCTGGGCTATGTGCTTATACCGTTTCTGCATAAGCTCAAATTCGGTCAGAATATTCTTACCGACATCGGCCCCAGCTGGCACGCGAAAAAGCAGGGTACACCCACAATGGGCGGTATGATGTTCATTATCGGTATAATCTTTGCCGTAGTTGTGGCGCTTACTGCATGTAAGCTCGGAAACTTCTCAGCCTTTGCTTCTCTCGATGTTACCCGCTATCAGCAGTATACAAGACTTTTTTCAGGTATACTTATGGCTTTCTGCTTTTCTCTTGTGGGCTTTGCAGACGACTACATCAAGGTTGTTAAAAAGAGAAACTTAGGCCTTACGGAAATTCAGAAAACAATTCCTCAGGTGCTTATTATCGGTGCCTATTTTGCTTCACTTGTAATAAGCGAAAGCACTTCAATGTATATTCCTTTCTACGGAAAGGTAGCCTTTGATTCAATTCCCGGAATCATTTTCTTCTGCATTTTCGGCGTATGTGTAACCTACGGCGCAATCAATGCAGTAAACTTTACAGACGGTATTGACGGTCTTTGCGGCAGCGTTACAATTCCTGTAGGTGTTGCTTTCACTGTTATGGCTGTACTTCAGCAGAACACTTCAGTAGGAATTCTAGGCGCTGCACTTGCAGGCGGCTGCGCAGGCTACGTAATCTGGAACCATTACCCTGCAAAGGTTATGATGGGTGACACAGGCTCAATGTTCCTCGGCGGTCTTGTTGTTGCAGCTTCTTACGCGCTGGAATGTCCCATTATCCTTTTACCTGTCGGTATCGTTTATGTAATTGAAGCTCTCTCTGATGTTATTCAGATAGGCTCAATCAAGCTGAGAAAGAAAAAGGTGTTCAAAATGGCACCTATTCATCATCACTTTGAAATGTGTGGCTGGAACGAAAACAAAATCGTTGCCGTGTTCACTACAGTCAGCACTATAGGCTGTGCAATCGGCGTTGCGATTATGGCTCTCACACTTAACAAGTAATTTTTTAAGAGCAACTTTTAACGGAGGCAGAACCATGACAAACTCATTAGGAAAAAAGATTCGCACCATGTCGTCAAAGACAAGAATCTTTCTGGATGAAAATACAAACTTCTTTCAGCACGGCGGCTTTGACGTGGTTTTTGCTTCAACTGTTCTTGTGCTTTTCACCTTCGGAATCATTATGATGTATTCTGCAAGCTATGCCTATTCCGCTTACTACGAGGGAAGCCCCACGTCAATCTTTTTTGACCAGCTTTTTACCTCGGCAATCGGCTTTGTGGCTATGATTGTTATAAGTAAGCTCGATTACCGCCTTTTAAACGGAAGACTCGCTTGGGTTGCCTTTTATGCTTCAATTGCCGTACTTGCAGGTACAATTCTTATTGCAAAAATTACGGGCGCTGATACAGGCAGATGGCTTAATATCGGTGTATCCATTCAGCCCTCGGAGTTTGCAAAGCTTGCTATGATAATCATTCTTTCTTATATGATGACTGCAATGAGAGCAGGACTCAGAGCGCCTAAGAACAAAAAAAGCACATTTAATCCTAAGCTTGACGGTTATGCACCGCTTGAAGCAAAGCTGTTTTCCATAACAAGAACACCGTTTACATGCTGTGTGGCACTTGCTGCAGTAATTGTTATTTACTGCTTGCTTGTTGTGCTTCAAAAGCACCTTTCGGCAACTATTCTCTTTTTCTTCCTCGGGTATTTTATGCTTATGCTCAGCGGAACAAGAAAAAGCTATTTTGTTATTGTTGCACTTATTCTTACGGCTGCAGTAACTCTTATTCTTCTTAAGCCCGACATAATTGAAGGTCTGGGCTTCGGAACAGACCGAATTGTTGTGTGGCTGGACAAAGCAAACCCCGAACACATCGATGAGAGACGTCAGACGGTAAACGGACTTTACGCTATAGGCTCAGGCGGCCTTTTAGGTGTGGG
>JBGVGM010000006.1:0-9208 GCA_045121655.1 Acutalibacteraceae bacterium
TGGTAGTCTTTTCTGCTCACCGTGGATTTAAAACAAAGCTTCTGCTTATCGGTAATTTTCAAATTGCTACCAACTGCTTTATAGGCAGTCGGGTGCGGACAGCTCTGTTTAAAACTACCTTTCTTAAATGAGTCCGCTAAGTCCATACCATTTATAAAAAGTGTTCTCGTCTAATTTACATCCGTCATTTCAAGGTAATGTTAGTCCGACATTCGCTGACCGCTGCCGTCTGCTTTCATAAAAAGACTTCCGTTAAGGTTGTACTGTTTGTTGTACCACCCAAAACTTCCATAACAACGTAAAAAGGCATTCTTTAACCTTGAGGAACTTCGTAGCGGGGTGTGTGGGCTGCACACTGTAAATTGGTCTTCACACGAGTATCGATACGATTTCTCTATCGGAAGTTGAATTTGCAGCGGATTAATTATTAAAACGTAAAGAAAGACATCACTGTACGCACCTGAGTTTCTGTAGAGAAGTCTGTAGCAATTTGAAAATTACCGATAGAATGAAATCTTACCGAATCATCCACGGTGAGCAGAAATGACTACCACAAAAAGACACAGATAAAAGCTGACCCGGTAATTTTCATGCTTGCGGCGGTTAAACCACAAGGCGTGCTTTTGCTTCCTTTTGCCACAATCGGCAAAGGAAGTGCCCGCCGCATAGGCGAGCACACGAATGAAAGCTTAGTATAACAGAGAGGTAGGAGAGATGCACTTCCCCGAAGCAGCAAAACAGCAGCACATCAAAAGCAAGTGCCCACCATATAGGTGCGCACACACAGAAAAGCTTAGTAATATAGAGAAGTGGGATAGATGTGCTTTCTCAATAGAACAGAAATGGCGGACACCGATCACCGCTACGTCTCAGATACGCAAAAAGGAAGGGGCTGTCATGCTTTGACATGACAGCCCTTTGTACTAGCTTTTTTAAAAAAGTTAAAACAAAAATGACAACAAATTAGTTTTCCTTCTTCTTAAGGCAAACAAATGCAGCTGCAGAAGCTACTGAAATTGTAGCGATAGCAGCGATAACTGCTGATGTGTCACCGGTCTTAGGAGTCTCTGTTGTAACAACAGGAGGCTTCTTTGTTGTAGGTACAGTAGTGGGAGCTTCAGTTGTTGTCTCTTCAACTTCACCAACGTAGCCGATGTACATGTTTGCGAAGAAGTTTACGATTTCGTTATCAAGCATACCTTCAATCATAGAAGTATCAAGTCCGAGTGCCTCGAGACCACCCATGAGAGTATCTACGATTCCGGTTACCATATCAGTAGCACCGCTTGCAACGTCGCCACCTTCGGTTGAGCCTTCACTACTGCTTCCGATGCCGCTGAGGATTGTAGCAATATCAAAACTGCCAAGGTCAAAACCACCAAGGTCGATACCTGCACCGCTGAATGCATCTTCAACTGTTCCCATAAGTGATGACATATCATCGCCTGAAATGTTGCCGATTACATCTTCGATAGCACCGAGATCGGTTGAACCGTCATCAACAGAACCTGTTGATGAAGTTGTGGTTACTTCACCTTCAATCTTAGCGAGAGCATCTTCGAGCATAGCAAGAGCATCTTTGTCGCCAGCTTCGATGTCAGCAAGGAGACTGTCAAGATCAACGTCGCCAAGGTCGAGATCACCGAGTATAGCAGCAAGATCGTCTGATGTGAGTGAGCCAAGATCGATATCACCGAGAGCAGCTGAATCAGCAGCAAGTGCAGTGGGGAGAAGAAGGCAAACACACATTGTGAGAGCTACGATAACTCCAAGAAACTTTTTCATTTGTAATCAATCCTTTCATAATATTTATATCAACAGCATAAAATGCCGAAAATATACTATATTTGCTTTTAATTCACTGTTTATTATACTATATGTAATTTCAAATTTCAATAGAGAATCATAAAAAATTTGAAATTACTGCCATGTGAAGAATACATCGAGACCTGATGTCTTGAAATCTTCGTCAACAATGAAGCCGTTTTCCTTAAGTGAGCCTGTAAATGCAAGAAGCATCTTGTAATCCTTCATTGTGATTCTGCATTTAACTGTAAGCTCTGAACGGTCTGAGAAGTTGTCAAGCTTTCCGGGTACGAAACCTGTACACCACCAGTATTTTGCGTAATCACGGGTAAAGATTTCCTCTCCGTCACGGTAGCAGGTCATATTCATATAAAGTGAATCCTCGTCTGATACACAGTCGTAGAACTCAGCGCCGCGGTCGGTTGATTTGTAATATACGCCGATTTCAGCACCGATGAATACGTAACCGTACTGACCCTTCCAGAACTGAATCATCCAATCCTTGTTGTCATATGTAAACTTACATCTTATAGTATCAAAATAAATTGCAAGGAACGGTGCACCGATGTCATAAAACTCAGTGTAACCGAGTGTTCTCTGCCACGGGTCTTCGTTAGTGTAGTAATATTTACCTGTGGGATTATACTGATAGCTCAGAAATCCTTTGTCAAAAAGCGCTGCATTGTTGATGTTGGTCTGTGCATTTCCTGAATTGGGATTCTGAATAATATCTGGCAGTGAAGGAATAGCAAGAGGTGCCGTTGTTGTAGTATTATTCTGTATGGTAGGCAGTGTTGTAGGTACGGTTGTGGGCATCGTTGTTGTAGGTGCCGTTGTGGTGGGCGCTGTTGTTGTAGGCGCCGTTGTGGTGGGAGCTGTTGTTGTAGGTGCCGTAGTTGTAGGCACTGTTGTTGACGGAGCAGTGGGAAGAGTCTGGCTGACTGTAGGCAAGGTTGTCTGAGGCTCCGGAATGGAGTTTGTCATAGCCTTTATCCCTATAATTGAACCGCAACAAACAACAATCAACACTGCAATTGCAATAATTGTTTTTTTGTTCATCTGAAAATTCATATTAACCTCCTGAATAAATTCACCATTTACCCATAATAAGACAATTTTATACGTATAATAGATTAACACTATTTTCGCTAAAGGTCAAGGGGATTAATAATTTTTTATAAAATTGTACACAGATTTTATATCAGTGTGAAGTGTGAAGAGTGGAGTGTGGAGTTGTGGTCGCAGATTTAAATATCTGCAATATGCAAGATGTATTCTGCGTAGTTAATTGAGTTACAGAAGGAAAAGAGATGATTTTATCCGCCTTTACAGATCTTGTAAATGAAAAAACTTACCGCCGAATTTATTTTTCTTCTTTGGCGGCACGAATATAAAGATTCAGCAGTTATCTGAAACGGATAAAATCGGAGCGAAGCGACCCTTAACTCCACACTCCACTCTTCACACTCCACACTAAAAAAAGACGGCTTAATGCCGTCTTTTTGCTTTTTAGTTGTTACCAAAAATGTTTCTGCCCTTGAATACGGGAAGAATGTCGCTTTCGTCTTCGTCGGGATCGTCAAAGATTGAGCCTGTCTTCTTCTGGGGAGTTTCAATAACGTCAACGTTTGCCACGGGAACCTCAACAGCTGCTTCAGCAGGAGCCTGAGCTGCTGCGTTTGCCTTTGCTGCTTCAAAATCGAAAGCACCTGCAGCGCCGTTTGAAGCGTCCTTGAAGATTGATGCGAAGCTCTGACCGAACTTTGTTGAAGCGAAATCAACTGCGTCAGCGTTAAGCTCACCGAAAATTGAGCCGCCTGCTGTTCTTGTTGACTGACTGATAAACTCGGGAGCCTTTTCGGGAGCTGCCTGAGTCTGTGCAAATGCAGCGTTTTCAAAGCTTGAGGGCGCTACTGACTTGCCGCCAACCTTGTTAGCACCGAAGCCTGTTGCAATAACAGTAATGAGCATTTCGTCACCCATATCCTCGTCAAATACTGAACCGAAGATAATGTTTGCATCGGGATGTGTTGCATCGGAAATAATTGAACCTGCCTGTTCAATCATATCGAGAGCCATATCTGATGAGCAGGTTACGTTGATAATTACGCCGCTTGCTCCGTCAATTGCTGTTTCAAGAAGAGGACTTGTGATAGCCTGCTTAGTTGCTTCAACTGCACAGTCTGCACCTCTGCCACGGCCGATACCCATATGAGCAAGACCTGCGTCCTTCATTACGCTCTTGATATCAGCAAAGTCAAGGTTGATATAACCGGGAACCTTGATTGTATCTGAAATACTCTTAACACCCTGCCAGAGAACGCTGTTAGCCTTGCCGAAAGCGTCCTTCATGCTGAGGCTCTTGTCGCCGAGAAGCTTAAGTCTTTCGTTGGGAATAACGATAAGGCTGTCAACATGCTTTTCAAGCTCCTTAATTCCCTGCTCCGCCTGAAGCATTCTCTTCTTACCTTCAAACTTGAAGGGCTTTGTAACAATACCAACTGTAAGTGCACCAAGCTCTCTTGCAACCTCTGCAATAACGGGAGCTGCACCTGTACCTGTACCGCCGCCCATACCGGCTGTGATAAATACCATATCAGTTGAACGGAGTGCGTCAGCAATAACGTCACGGCTTTCTTCTGCAGCCTTTTTACCGATTGCAGGGTCACCGCCTGCACCCATGCAGCCTGTAACCTTTTCACCTATCTGAATTTTATGAGTAGCCTTCGAGTTTTCAAGAATCTGTCTGTCAGTATTGATTGAAAGGAATTCTACGCCTACAATACCTGACTCAACCATTGAGTTTACAGCGTTTCCGCCGCCACCGCCTACACCGATTACTTTAATCTGGTTGTAAGCAATATTTTCGTTATCCATTATGAAGCCCATTTTACTTCCTCCTGTAAAAATATTTTCAAGATTTCGTTAATGATTAAATGCATATCAGGGTCAGCCCATACTCAGACTGACACATTATTCAAGCTATTATAACATAAAATATCAGGAAATACAATAATAAAAATTAAAACAGATTAAATATTTTTTATTATTTTGTTTTAAGCAAACAAACCTTTCAGCTTAAGCTACCATTAAGTGTTATCCATACTTCCCTCGCTGAAATATCCCCTTTCGCTGAAGCGCATATCAATATAGCCCGTCTGCTTATCGGTAGCAGCAACAGCAATTGTTTTTGCGGCGAATTCCATCTTTGTCTGAAGCTCGCTTGCATCGCCTAAATAAATGCGCACTCTGCCATCATAGGTAAAGGTTATTTTTTCCATATCCTTTACGTTGACAGTACCGATTAAAAGACCGACCTTTTCAGCTTCAAGGGCAATTGACCTTGCCGTTTCGTACTTGCTTTCCTCCCCTATTACCGGAGAATAAACAGAGCCCACGCTGTGCTTTTTGTAAGTCAGACCTTCAACCTTGTAAAGGCCCTCCTTCATTTTTGTTTTAGATGCGGCAAGAACTTTTCCATCAACATCAAGGCGAAGATATTTGTTCTTATGAGCAAGAAGGAGCTTGTCCCTTGTGGGAGTCACGGTAATTGTGAGAGTGTCAGGAAAACCGTAGCTGAGGTCAACGTCCTTGATATAAGGCAGTTCGTTTGTAAGAAGCTCTCTGACTCTCTTTTCACTTACTGAAAAGAGCTTGTCGCCCTTGATAACCCCGCTGCTTTTGATTACCTTTTTCATTGAATAGGTGCTGCCACCTTCAACCTTTATATTTTCTATGATGGCAACATTGTTATGAATGTAAAAACCCAGAGCGAAAATAACAATAAGGATAAAGGAAATAAACGCAAGAACTGTTTTCCTCTTTCGCTGTTTAATCTGTCTTAACTGCTGCTCACGTCTGATTTCGTCTTTACTCTTACCCTGACGTCTTCCTCTTTCGTAAATTTCGTTCTGCTTTCTTATCTGATTTTGCTGCTGCTTTGTAAGAGGAGTTTTGCCGTTATTCCGGTTTGCAGCTTGTCTTTGTGCCTGATTGGGCCGCCTTCTTTCCTGAACTCTCTCACCCTTCGGTGTTCTTTCAGGCGGTCTTTTCATATTATTGGCAGATTCGGGACGTTTATTTGTTTTTCTTTCCGAAGTGCTTTCGGGTCTTTTTGTTCCTTTTGAAGCCTCAGAAATTCTGCCCTTTGGCGATGCAGAGCTTTTCTTTTTGCCCATTCCCATAGAGGAAGAAACATAACCGCTTTTCTTTTTCTCCTGAGGTTTAGGAGATTTTTTTAGTGTTTCCGGCTGTCTTTTTTGCACAGTCTGTCCTCTGTCCCGATTATTTGCACTTCTTCTGTCCCTTGGGGGTGAAGAAGGCTTTGGATTTGCATTTTTAGGCGGTGCACTGATAAGCGGCCATGCTTCACTGTTTATCTCCTGAAGCTCAGTAAGCTTTCCCGTAGGATTATAACCGAAAATATCCTGCCTTTGTTCTTTTTCGTTCATCATGGCACCTCCTTTAATTTAATTAAAATAATCAATGGGCAAATGCATATACATAAAGTATTATACATAAGCCCACAGAAAAAGTCTATAAGAAAATGATAAATTTTTGACGAATTAACTGCGAAAAATATCTGCACCCAGCTTTCTGAAGTTTTCCTCAATTTTCTCATAGCCTCTGTCTATATGACATACACAGCTTATTTCCGTTGTACCTTTAGCCGCAAGACCTGCAACAATGAGGGCGCCTCCGCCTCTCAAATCGGTGCTTTTTACCCTTGTACCGTAAAGCTTGTCAGTACCGTCGACAATTGCTACTCTACCCTCGATTTTGATTTTCGCACCCATTCTCGAAAGCTCAGAAACGTGTTTGAATCTGTTTTCAAAAATGTTCTCCACTATTACACTCGTTCCCTCAGCAAGAGTCAGCATCGCCATAACCGGCGCCTGAGCATCGGTAGGAAAACCCGGATAAGGCAGTGTTCTTATATCTCTCACACCTTTGGGGCGGCGGTCCATTTTTATACGCACTGCGTTTTCATTATATTTAAGAGTGCAGCCTGCTCCTTCAAAAACGGGAAGCACGGTTAAAAACGAGGAAGTGTCAACATCTTTCAGCAATACGTCACCACCTGATGCCCCCACAGATGACATATAGGTAAGAGCGGCAATTCTGTCGCTCATCACTCTGTATTCACACGAAAAGGCAGACTGAACACCGTCTATTACAACCGTACCCTCTTTGCCTACCTTAATTCTGCAGCCTGCCTTATTGAGAAACCTTGCAAGGTCAAGAATTTCAGGTTCTCTTGCGGCGTTGTGTATTACAGTTCTGCCCTTCGAAAGAGCTGAGGCGAGAATTATATTTTCCGTTGCACCCACACTCGGAAAAGACAGACTTATAACCGCACCTTTTGACTTTTCGCGTCTGCAGGAAATGACTCCGCACTTTTCCTCAATTTCAGTACCAAGCTTTCTGAGAGAAGAAAGGTGCAGGTCTATGGGTCTCAGACCGATTTCACACCCGCCGGGAGATGACATTTCAGCTTTTCCCGTTCTTCCGAGAATTGAGCCGAGAAAAACAATTGAAGAACGCATTTCACGCATCAGTTCTTCGGGAATACTGAAGTTTGAAACTGAACGTGAATCAACTGTCAGGGTTTTACCCTCTCTTTTGGTTCTGCAGCCAAGGTGCCTGAGAATTCTCACAGCGGCGTCAACGTCTGAAAGCTCAGGGCAATTATGAATTACGCTTATTCCGTTAACAAGAACAGTAGCGGCAAGGATCGGAAGAGAGCTGTTCTTTGACCCCTGCAGGGAAAGTTCACCCTCTAGCCTTCTGCCGCCGTTAATAATTATATTGCCCATTTCACCATCACCTTTCACCCTATCTTATGCGAAAGGTGAGAAAAGTGTGATTTTTCTTTATTTTTTTACAAGTGAAACGATTATATCTGCAATTTTTTCCTTTGCATCCATAACTGCCATTGCTTTTGCGTTGGCTTCAACAGTGAGTCTCTTTTCATCATCGAAAATGAGACTTTCAAAAAGCTCAGCCATTTTTTCTTTGGTAAGGTCTTTTTCTTCAACAACAAGAGCTGCACCTTTGTTTACGAGAGCCATTGCGTTGTGGAACTGGTGATTTTCCGACACATTGGGTGAGGGAATGAGAATCGAAGCCTTACCAAGAGCCTGAAGCTCTGAAAGTGAGCTTGCGCCCGCCCTGCAGATTACAAGGTCGGCTGCAGACATACATCTGTCCATATCACTTATGTATTCGCGGATTTCCACATTTTTGCTGTTTTCGGTATCAACACCCTTTTCCCTGAGCTTTTCGGGAACCCACAGACCGTACTGACCCATAGCATGAAGGAAGTAGAGGTTTTCGTTGCCGTGATATTCGCTTATAAGCTCAACCATAGCGTTGTTGATTGTAAGAGCGCCGAGAGAGCCGCCCATTGAAAGCACAAGCTTCTGATTATCCTTGATTCCAAGCTCTTTTCTGCTCTTTTCTCTGTCAGCTCTGAGCATCTCCCCTCTTACGGGAAGACCGGTTACGGTAGGTTTATTTTTGGGAGCAAGATGCTTTTCAGCCTCCTCAGCCGTAAGCATTACTCTGTCTACCACTTTTGAGAGAGTTTTATTTGTAACACCGGGATAAGCGTTCTGCTCGTGTATTGCAGTAGGTATACCCATTTTTGCAGCCATCTGCACAACGGGACCGCTTACATAACCGCCAAAGCCCACAACAACGTCAGGGGCAAAATCCTTTATGATTTTTCTTACGCTTAAAGGCGAAAGCACAAGGTAAAGAACAGCAAGAATATTGCGGAAAATATTTTCAATGCTTATTTTTCTCTGAAAGCCTGCGATTCTGATTGTTTTAAGGTTGAAGCCTGCGTTGGGTACAAGCTTGGTTTCCATTTTGCCCTTTGCGCCCACAAAAAGGATTTCTGCGTCGGGGTATCTTTCTCTGATTTCACCTGCAGCAGCAAGTGCAGGGTTAATGTGTCCGCCGGTACCTCCGGCAGCAAAAAGAATTTTCATTTTAATCTCTCCTGTTAAGTGTCTTATTTCTTTTCTATTGACGACCTTCTTGAAACCGAAAGTACAAGGCCCATTTCCATAAGTATGGAGATAATCGATGAACCACCCGAGCTGAAGAAAGGAAGCACCATACCTGTATTCGGGAAAAGGTCAGTTACTACGGCAAGGTTGATTATAACCTGAAGCCCTATCTGTATCATAATGCCCATAACAAGCATTGAGCCAAAATAATCACTGCACTCTTTTGCAATTTTAAAGCCTCTGTAAATCAGGAAAGCAAAAAGAAGCACAACAGCTGCAGCTCCTATAAAACCAAGCTCCTCGCACACAACAGGGAAAACGAAGTCATTGTGAAGCTCGGGAATATAGAGCTGTTTCTGTCTTGAGTTACCGAAGCCCACACCTAA
>JBGVGM010000007.1:0-7373 GCA_045121655.1 Acutalibacteraceae bacterium
GGAGAAGCTGTCGGCGTGAGCACCGATTTTTGAAGCCTTTTCCGTTTCGCTACGCTCCACTCCAAAGGCTTCAAAAATCATTATACTATACTTTGACTTTATTTTTTACAGAAAATGGGTCACATCTATTTACAACGCAGACAAAAAAAGTAAAAAAGTTTAAAAAAAGGCTTGACATATATAAAATGTTGTGATATTATATTCCAGCGTTGTGAATGCGGCGTGACAAATGGCGGCATAGCTCAGTTGGCTAGAGCATTCGGTTCATACCCGGAGTGTCGTAGGTTCGAGTCCCACTGCCGCTACCAATTCTACAATAAAGAGTGCAGGATAACGTGTCCTCCTCTTTCATATATAAGGCCCGGTGGTCAAGCGGTTAAGACACCGCCCTTTCACGGCGGTAACACGAGTTCGAGTCTCGTCCGGGTCACCAAAAAGAAAAAAGTCACACAGAAGTGTGACTTTTTTCTTTTTGGAATGAAGCGTGCCTGTGGCACATGAAAAATGAAGCAGCCTGCGGCTATGAAGCGCACCCTGACGGGTGCATGAATATTAAGGCACGCTTTGCTTCATGATGAACGCAGTTCATCGCTTCATGTTTGCGAAGCAAACGCTTCATACGAGCGAAGCGAGTGCTTCATTTAAACTCTTTACTTATATGTAATTATTAATAATTCTTCAGCTTATGTCCGTTTGTTGAAATTTTTTTGATTGTATGCTATATTGTAACCATAACGGAGGTGATACCATGAAAAAGGAGACTGTTACTTTAATTAATCCCTTTGATTACACTGAGCTTACTGCAATTTCCGAATACCTCAGCAAAAAGGAAACAGAAGAGGGTCTGAAGCTCATTTCTTTCAGAAGGGGTAAGTTCGTCTTTCAGAAATCAGTTCCCCAAAATACACGTTATTCTGCAGTGATTTGCAACAGCGGAGATAAAGCCGGATACTTCGCTGACTGCGAAAGTAAGGGCTGGAATTTTGTCACTTCAGATGAAAAACTTCTGATTTTCCGCACCTGCGACAGTTGCGCCAAGGAGCTGAAGGTCTGTGATAAGGCTTCGCTTAAATCTACCGTTAACGTTGTTTCTACCCCTGCAATACTGCTGATTTTTTGCCTTTGGCGGTTTGTTAAGGCCGTTTTCCTGAGAAATGATTATGAGGCAACCGTTTTGACAGATGCAGCAAGTCTTACGGACTTTGTTATGGTGTCAGCGTTCGCTGTTTATTCCGTTTTAAAGCTTATGAGATACACTCTTTGGCGGATAAAGGCTGAAAGAAATCTTAAAAACGGCGAAGACGTAAGGTTTTACAATCTTAAAGAGGCAAACGCAACTCGTTTTATTGACAACATCGGCACTGTGATCATTGGTGCGATCTGGCTTGTGGCTGCTGCTGTTATTTACGGCGGATATTACTCTGCTGTGTGGCCGATCTGGGTGGTAGGTGTAACCTATTGCGTTTTGGTTTTCGTTTCTTTGCTTGGCGGAATCCTTTCCGAAATAAAACACAGACCTCGGAACTATGCTTTTTTGGCAGTGCTTGTGGCTGTTATTATGACAGCGGTTTTCGGTGCCGCTCAGATAAGTGAAAGCAGATACGAAGCCTTTGAAAAAACCAAGCTCAACTATAACGGAATCCCCGTTTCCTTAACGGATTTCGGTATCGACGAGGAAAACTGCCGTGATAAAACTTCGGTAGAAAATCTCTCTCCTTTTGCTCAGCATTATGTTTTCGGTTCGAGAGTGACAGATGAGTACGAAAGTGAAGAAAGGCCCTTCTTTTATTACGAGGTGTTCACATCAGAAAGTGAGAAAGCACGTGACGGATACGAAAAAGAGTTAAGGAAACGCCTTGAAAAGTTCAATTCCTCCATTGAACAGCTCAGCGACACCTGCGGTTGGGACGTGCTATACAGAGAGATTCACGATGGCAAAGCTCAGGATGCAGGGTACGGAATAAAGGATGATATCATAGTGTATCTTGAAGTCTGCGATGAGGTAAGTTTTGAGGAGTTCTTCAGCACTGCAAGCAGGAATATTATTAACTGAAAAAGATAAAAGCGACACAGGGAAGAAGCCTTGCGTCGCTTGATTTTTTACTTTGTACCGACCATTTCTGTGTACATATCGCAGATTTCGTCGCTGTCTCCGTAAGCCACAACCTGACCCTTAGTGAGGATAATAGCCTTGTTGCAAAGCTTACGCACTCTTTCGGTGCTGTGAGATACAAAAAGCACCGTTACGCCGTCTGCCATCATATCCATTACTCTCTGCTCACTTTTTTCTCTGAAAGCGGCATCGCCTACTGAAAGCACTTCGTCGAGAATCAGTACGTCAGGCTTAACAGCTGTTGCAATTGAAAAGCCCAGTCGGGATTTCATACCTGAGGAATAGCTCTTCATAGGTGAGTTTATGAATTCGCCAAGCTCGGAAAATTCAACGATTTCGTCAAATTTTTCACGGATAAAGCTTTTTGAATAACCCATGGTAGCACCGTAAAGATAGATGTTTTCAGCACCTGAATAGTTCATATCAAAGCCTGCACCAAGCTCAAGCAAAGGTGCAATAATACCGCTTACCTTCACCTCGCCCATAGTGGGCTTTAAAACGCCTGCAACGGTTTTGAGCAGTGTACTCTTACCTGCGCCGTTGAACCCCATGATGCCTACTCTGTCGCCTTTTTTTACCTTGAAGCTTACGTCCTTCAGTGCCCAGAATTCTGTATATGAAAGCTTTCGTGTAAGAAAACGGATCACATATTCTTTTGCATTGTCAACACGCTCTTTATTAAGGTGAAAAAGCATACTGACGTGATTTACCTCAATTGCATATTTTGACAATTAAACTCCCTCCTTATATGTGGAGAATGAATTTATCCTGCTTTTTATAGAAAGCAATAAAACCGATTACGCAGCATACCAGTGCAAAGACACAGCAGTAAATCAGATCCTCAAAGCTGAAATACGCCATAAACTCGGTGGAATGAATTATAGCTGCACGGAACATACTGATGATCCCGTACATGGGATTCAGCTTTAAAAGCGAAGCCTGCCATGAGCCCTCTGCGAAGCCGAGGCGGTCTATTGTGTACACAATGGGTGTAAGATAGAAAAGAAGGAGTGTGAAAATATCATAGAGGTTTTCAACATCCTTGAAAAATACGTCAAGAGTCGCAAGAATCATACCCACTCCGAGAGAAAGGAAGAAGAGGATGATAATAGGCACAACGGCAAAAATTATGGGCCACGAAACTGCAATGGGGTTTACCTTTATAATATTGTAAAATGTCATTACACCTACGAGAACAAGCAGGGAAATAAGGAAGGTTACAAAGTTTGAAAGTATGACTGACATGGGATAGATGTATTTCGGCACGTAAACCTTCTTGATGATTGAGGTGTTTGAACGGATAGATTTCATTGCCTTTTTAGTGGATTGTACAAAGAATTGATGAAGAAGTCTGCCCGAAAGAAGATAAACGGGATAGTTTACAACCTTTGAGGAATCTCTGCCGAAAAGGTTGTTGAACACGAAGGCAAGAACTATCATCGTCAGAAGAGGCTGCAGGAAAGTCCATAGCACACCAAGCACAGAGTTTCTGTACTGCAGCTTTATATTTTTAGAAACCAATTCGCCTAGAAGATAGCGGTATTTCATAAAATTCACGGTATGGTTTCGCATTGTGGGCTTTTTTGCCAAGGCTTCCGCCTCCTTAAAATCGTTTTACCAAAACAGTATAACACAATTGTCGTTTTTTTACAATAGCGAGTTTATTAAAATGCTGAGGAAACAGAGGACTCAGAAAAATTGCGGAAAAATTTTCTTGTTTTAAGTTGTCTTAAGTTTACAGTTTTATACTAAAATCACAAGAGGAGGTAATCTTCATGAGCAGTGATAGACTGGTTCTGGTATGCGTAACCCCACAGCAGTCATCAGAAAATCTTGTGAAAGCCGGAAAAAATATTGCAGAAAACAGCAAATCAGCCTTAGAGGTTGTATCCGTTCTTCCCATTGACGAGAACGGGGCTAAAATCAACCACGACATAATTGAAAAGCTGTATCAGCTTGCAAAAAACTACGGCGGCGAAATGGCGGTATATTTCAGTGATGACCCCATGCTCACCGTATCAGCGCATATTGCAAAAAGAAAGCCCCTGACCATTGTCACCGGTTTTCCGGGCGAAAACAGCAACAAATTCATTGACCTTATCCATGCTCTTTTCCCTGCAACACCCATAAGCATGGTTGACGCAGCGGGAACAGTATATAACATTTTTCCCACTGAGGCATCAACCGCACGAACATAATATTTCCCGAATTTTGGTTTGTTTTTCATTAATTTTCTTCCCCAAACAGAGTCCCCGCTGCTATGGCGGGGATTTTGTTATGGGGAGTTTTAATATATAAAACTGCAGAGCACACTTTTCTGTGAAAAAGTTAAGTCAGCTACGACAAAAACACAGAGCAGAACACTTGCCTCTCCCCGGGAGAGATGCACTTGCCCTTTTCGTAGGGGTTAAGCTAAGAACAACATTCCGAGAAAAATAGCTGTGTGGGGTATAAACTCTCCCTTCTCACTCTCTTGGTCTGTCTCTTAAAAGACTACTTCTACATAGTATAACTGATGCCTTCGGAAATGATGATAGCATTACCGCTTTAATTTGTCCGGAAATACCCATTTTTACCACTTTAAACCATTCATTTTTTTGTCATATGTTAACATAACTGTTGACATAGGGCTGTATTTTTGATAAAATATTGACAATAGCATTTTATTACACAAAGTGAGTCGCCACTCACTTTCCAAAGGAGGATTTTATATGACAGATGCAAAAACCTTGGCGTATATTAATATGTATGCCATCTTAGGCACAATTGAAAACCTTTGCGAATTAGACGAAGAAGCTAGCAAGCTCGCTAATCCCAAAAAGCCCGTTTCAATCGGCCTTGCTGTTACTGACGGTCCCAGCGCCACTCTCACCTTCAAAAACGGAAGATGCAGAATGGAACAGGGCATCGAAAACTGCGACGTTCTTCTTCCCTTCGCTTCATGCGAAAAGTTCAACGGTATGATCGACGGCACAGTTACACCCATCCCCTCAAAGGGCTATTCACACATCGTATTCCTTCTCAAGAACTTCCTTCCTCTTACAGATATTCTCACAAAGTATCTCAGAGCTTCAGAGGAAGACCTTAAGGACGATAAGTTCTTTGAAATCAGCACAAAGCTTATGTTCTATGTTATCACTGTTGCTCTTTCACAAATCGGCAACAACGATCCCATCGGTACATTCAGTGCTTCTCAGATTCCTGACGGTATTATTGAAGTTGCTATTCAGGACTGCGTATCAGCAGGTATCAGAGTTAAGGATCACCACATGGTAACAATCAAGGAAAAACCCGAACGCTTCCATTCAAAAATGGAATTCTACGGTATCCGTCTTGCTCGTGATCTCTTCGATGGCAAAGTTAACGCTGTTGCTTGCATCGGTGAAGGCAAAATCGGTATGTTCGGCCTTGTTAATATGATCGACAACGTAAACAGAATACTCGACAGAGTAGCAATCTATCTTGCATAAGGAGGTTTAATCATGAGTTTCCCCGTTTACAATTATGATAAAAGCACAGAGCTTTTCAACAGAGCTACAAAGGTTATTCCCTCCGGTATTTACGGACACCTCGGCCCTGCAGAAGGTCAGTTTATTCCCGTAAGCAAATGGCCCATGTTTGCTGAAAAGGCAAAGGGTACATACATCTGGGACGTTGACGGCAACAAGTTTATCGACTATATGTGCGCATACGGTCCCAACGTTCTCGGCTACTGCGATCCCGACGTTGATGCTGCAGCTGCTAAGCAGACAGCTCTCGGTAACTGCACAACTCAGCCCGGTAAGGTAATGGTTGAATGTGCTGAGCTTCTCGTTGATACAGTTAATACTGCTGACTGGGCTTTCTTTGCAAAGAACGGTAACGACGCAACTCAGGGCGCTATCATGTGCGCAAGAGCATATACACACAGAAAGAAGATCATTATGTTCTCAGGCTACTACCACGGTGTTTCACCCTGGTGTATGAAGAAGGACTATCCCGGTGTTCTTGAAGAAGACGTTGCTAACAACATTATTCTTCCCTGGAACGACATTCCTCTTCTTGAAAAGACAATCGAAGAAAACAAGAACCAGATCGCTTGTATCATCGCTCAGCCTTACGATCACGGTAACTTCCACGACAACGCTTTCCCCGAAAAGGATTTCTGGCAGAAGGTAAGAAAGATCTGTACAGCTAACGATATCGTTCTTATTATCGACGACGTTCGTGCAGGTTTCCGTCTTGACCTTGCAGGTTCAGACCACTTCTTCGGCTTTGAAGCTGACCTTATCTGCTTCTGTAAGGCTCTTGCTAACGGCTACAATATGTCAGCTATCTGCGGTAAGGAATTCCTTAAGAGCGCAATGAGCTCACTTTCATACACAGGCTCATATTGGCTTTCAGCTGTTCCCTTTGCAGCTTGTATTGCAAACATCAACAAGATGAAGGCTCTTGACACACCCACACTCTTCAGACAGAAGGGTGAAAAGCTCACTGCAGGTCTTGTTAAGGCAGGCGCAGAGCACGGATTTGACCTTCGTGTATCAGGTGCTCCCGCACTCTTCTATCTCAGAATCGCCAACGACGACAATATGGTTCTTCATCAGGAATGGGTTGCTGAAATGGTTTCAAGAGGTATCTTCTTTACTTCTCACCACAACCACTTCATCAATGCAGCTCTCTCCGATAAGGATATCAAGCATACAATCGAGGTTTCTGAAGAAGCATTCGGTATTGTTGCTAAGAATCACCCCGAGCTTTTCAGATAAAAGAAAATACTTTGCGTGAGAGAGAACCCACGCTTAGCATATAAAAAATAATCATTTATTGATTGGAGGAAAACATTATGCCACTTTCAAAATCAGAATGGCTTGCCCTTGAAAAAAAGGCTTATGAGCTTCGTAAGCTTACAGTTCAGACAACTGTATGGGCAGGCAGCGGACACTTCGGCGGCGGTATGAGCGTTATGGACCTTCTTACCGTTCTCTATCACAAGTATCTCAACATTAAGGTTGAGGAGCCCCAGTGGGAAGACAGAGACCGCTTTATCCTTTCAAAGGGTCACGCAGCAATTGCTTACGCTCCCGTACTTTGCGACAAGGGCTTCAACGATATTGAAATGCTCAAGTCATTCAACCTTTCAGGTTCAAAGATGGGTATGCACCTTGACTCAAACAAGGTTGTAGGTGTTGACGCATCAACAGGTTCACTCGGTCACGGTCCCTCAATTGCAGCAGGTACAGCTCTTGCAGCAAGACTTATGGGCAAGGACTTCCTTACA
>JBGVGM010000008.1:0-10741 GCA_045121655.1 Acutalibacteraceae bacterium
GCGACCACCACGCATAGCCAGCTCAGCGAAGATGAACTTGCCGATCAGAGCATTAAGCCCAACACTATTCGTCTTTCCATTGGAATCGAGCATATTGATGATATTATCGCCGACCTTAAGGGCGGTTTTGATGCAGTAAAGCATCTTATGAAACAGAAAGACCGAGGTGCAAGATAATGACAGAAAAGATTGTATCCTTTTGGGAGTATGTGAAACTCAGAAGCATATCTGTACTGAGTGGTACTCGTGCCGAATGCAGATTAAGCAAGCTTCTATGTTGATGACGGTTATACGGGAACTAATTTCAACAGACCGGGCTTTCAGGCAATGCTTGAAGATATTGAAATGGGATATGTAACAACCGTTATGGTAAAAGACTTATCCCGTCTTGGCAGAGATTATGTTTCGGTCGGTCACTATACGGACAACTTCTTTCCCGAGCATAACATCAGATTCATAGCAGTCAATGACTTGGTTGACAGTATTGTCAACGAAGAAAGCTTTATGCAACTTTCACAGAAGTACGAAACTGAGCGTGACGAGCTGAAAGTAAAAATCAGGCAATACAAAGAAGAGCTTTCAGAGATAGAAAACCTGCGTACAAGCAAAGAGCAGTTTACTATTGCGGTCCGTAAGTTCATGCAGATGGAAACTCTTACACCTACACTCCTGAATGAACTGATTGAGAAAATTGAAGTTCATTCTATTGAGGGTAAAGGTAAGAACAAAACACAGAGGATTGTTATTCACTACCGCTTTATCGGGGTTATTGAAAATCCTGTTAAAGAGGAGAATATAGTCCTCGAAGCAAGACAAGGCGTAGCCGTAGAATATCTCACGGCATAACAAAAAGAGCAGGCTAAAAACCTGCTCGATACATAACAATATTAACTATGAGGAAATGTAAAAAAGAAAAGTGAGTATTCACTTGTGTTATGAATACTCACTATGGTGCGGATGACGGGACTTGAACCCACATGAAATTAACTTTCACTAGAACCTGAATCTAGCGCGTCTGCCAATTCCGCCACATCCGCATATTTAGTTAGTTGGTTGTATTCAGATAAATAGCGCGTGACTCTTGCGGTACCCAAAATTTGTCGCTCGCTATTCGCTTCGCTAAATTTTGACCGCTGCGCCTTTTCGTCCTCGCTTCATCTTCCGCAGGAAGCGCTCGGACTCAAAGCTGCCAATTCCGCCACATCCGCATAACAGAAGTTATTTTAGCACAAGTTTTTGCTTTAGTCAATATAATTAAAAAATAATTATTAATGCGTTGATTTATCCTTTACTTCTTTATAAATATTCTATTGACAGAATCGCCCTTAATTTGTTATAATCACCTTTGTATAATGTTTCAAAACACCCACAAGGAGGGTTCATATATGGCAGCTTTTATCCCCGAGGGATATGTGTCTCACCTCAACTTAAGAGAAACTGAAATAGCTATCAAAAAGGTTAAGGACTTTTTTGAAAGAGACCTTGCAATTGAGCTTAATCTTACACGTGTTTCCGCTCCCCTCTTCGTTGATTCCGAAAACGGTCTTAACGACAACTTAAGCGGTAAGGAAAGACCTGTTACCTTTGATGTTTTCAGCGGCAAAAATTTTGAAATCGTTCACTCCCTTGCTAAATGGAAGAGATTCGCACTTAAAAACTACGGTTTTGAATGCGGTGAAGGTCTTTACACCGATATGAACGCTATCAGGCGTGATGAGGATACGGACAATATACACTCCATTTTCGTTGACCAGTGGGACTGGGAAAAGATTATCAATAAGGAAGATCGCAACGAGAAAACTCTCAAAAAAACAGTTAAGCTTATTTACTCAGCTCTTCGCCATACTGAGTACTACATAACAAAGGAATACAATTTCATCGGCAGTCTCCTGCCCGAAAAAATCACCTTTATCACCTCAACTGAGCTTGAAGAAAAGTATCCCGACCTTTCAAGAAAGGAAAGAGAATACGCCGCTGTTAAGGAATACGGTGCAATTTTCCTTATGCAGATAGGCGGTAAGCTTTCAGACGGAATGCCTCACGACGGCAGAGCTCCCGACTACGACGACTGGTCACTTAACGGCGACATCATCGTTTACTACCCCCTTCTTGATATTGCTCTTGAGCTTTCATCAATGGGTATAAGAGTTGACGAGGAGACTCTTGAAAAGCAGCTTAAGGAAAGCGGCTGCGAGGACAGAAAAAATCTCCCCTTCCACAAAGCTCTTTTAAACGGCGAGCTTCCCTACACAGTCGGTGGCGGTATAGGTCAGTCTAGAATGTGTATGTTCTTCTTAAGAAAGGCACACATCGGCGAGGTTCAGTCATCTTACTGGGACGAAGAAACCACAAAGTATTGCAGTGATAACGGAGCAATATTGCTTTAAAGTTCAGCATACTGTCCGATAAACGCACAAGAACAACAATACTGTTTTAACGTCAGTTAAAACAAATAGTTCTACAGTTTAATCTTAACTGAAAAATCTCACAAAGTATCGAACTTTGTGAGATTTTAGTATTATTTTGACCTTTTTGCCCTCTCGGAGTACCACAAGCTGACAAAGAAAAGGTCATCTTGCACATTTCTCGGCAGTCTGCTTTTTGCAATATTATCACTTTTTTGCTGTGTATATAGGTGAAAGGAGGAAAAAATATGACAGACTACGATATCGTAAAACTTTACCTTACACGTTCAGAAAAAGCTATAAGTGAAACAGATAAAAAGTACGGTACATACTGTTTGACCGTTGCACAAAATATTCTCAGAAACAAAGCGGATTCCGAGGAGTGTGTCAACGATACTTATCTGAAAACCTGGAATTCCATTCCACCGCATAAGCCCCAACGGCTTTCTGCATACCTTGGAAAAATCACAAGAAACCTTGCAATCAACCGCTACAAGCTTTATTCAGCGCAAAAACGCGGCGGCGGTGAAACAGAGCTGATTCTCTCAGAGCTTGAAAACTGCCTTCCGTCGGAAAGCACCACGGAAAAAGCCTTTGATGAAATACTTCTCACTAAATCAATTGAGAGCTTTCTGAAAGAACAAAGCCAAGAAAAACGCAGAGTTTTTCTGCTGCGCTATTGGTATGCGTTTCCCATAAGCGAAATTGCAACCGAATTGAATCAAAGTGAAAGCAAGGTTACTTCTACACTTTTCAGACTCAGAAACAAGCTGAAAGAACACTTAGAGAAAGAAGGGATATTTATATGAAAAGCTCAGATATATTTTCTTCACTTACCAACATTGACGAAAAGCTGATTGAAGAAGCTGCTCCGAAAAAAATCAGTCACAAAAGAAACCTCAGCATTAAAAAAGTTCTTCCCCTTGCTGCCTGCCTTTGCGTAATAGTTATAGCAGTTGCCGGACTATCATTTCATAATTTTAACAGTCCGATAACAACTCTTCCCGACATAGTTTTTGACAGCATGGGCTATGAGGGTACTGACAGCCTTACACTTCAGAATTCTCTGGACATAAATCCCTGTTCAGTTGAAAGTCTTCCTGAAACCTTGCCTGTTTTTCAGAACAAGTGCTACTCAGGCGGACTTTATCAGAATTATTTCAGTGAAAAAGAGCTTCAGAAAAGCCTTTTAAAAATGGCAGAAAAATTCGGTGAGAGTGAATTTCAGTTCAATACGACGAAAGCTGAAATCGACACTGACGACCCGAATTATGAAGAAAATCTGATTTACAGTGTTGCTGCCGAATCAGAGAAATACCGTATAACAACCAACGGTCACTGCTTCAGTATTATGCCAAAAACCGCCGACGCTTCTGAAAAGCTTATGGAATACCTCAAAACAAACTACGATATAAAAAACATGGGCGAATACAGAACTTATTCCGTTGACGGTGAGCTTCTCTCTACAGAATATAAAGCCTACAAAAAAGGCTCAACTGTTGAAGAAAGCATTATTAGTTTTAACCTTTCGTCTGCAGAAATTCATTTTAACGAAGACGGCACAATTGATTTTGCTGTAATCAATGACTATCTGAATTCAACTGAAAAGGTTATGGATTGCAAGACCATACCTTTGGAAAAAGCAACAGCTAAACTACTTTTAGGTGCAGATGTCAGCACCTCAACACCCGAAGAGCTGATTATAGGCGGTAAGCTTCAGAACGAACACATTATTAAAGCTGACCTTATCTACTATACCAATAATCTTCAGAAGATGTTTGTGCCTTCTTACCGCTTTTATGTAAAGCTCATAAACCACGATGAAAGCTCAAAAATTGAAAACTACGGTTTATTCTATGTGCCGGCTGTTGAAATATCTGAGAACTCTGGCTTTGAAGTGCTGAAAAACATCTTTCAGTAAAAACTTACGACAGAAAAAAGGCAGTTGCAAACGCAACTGCCTTGAATTTTTAATGTTTTATCTATCTTCTCTGAAGTAAGAAAGTCCAAGGCTCTGAGGCGGCTGGTTTTCTTTCTTATCTCTGATACTTGTAAAGATAAGGACTATAATAGTTACCACATAGGGAAGCATTTTGAAAATCTCTTTGTTTGCAAAGCTTACGCCTGTAATGTAACTGCTTGCGATGTAAAGTGCACCGAATATGATTGAGCCGATAATTGCAAAATCGGGCTTCCATACGGTGAAGATTACAAGAGCAATTGTGAGCCAACCGATAGCGTCAATACAGTATTCCCAGTTACCGTTAAGGTAGTCCATGATAAATGAAAGACCACCAAGACCTGCAATTGCACATCCTATACAGGTTGAAGCATATCTGTAACGTGAAACGTTGATACCTGCTGCGTCAGCTGTTGCAGGATTTTCACCGACTGCTCTCAGGTTAAGGCCGATTCTTGTTTTGTTAAGCACAAAGGCAGAAACAAGGGCGATTACTATTGCAAGGTAAATCAGTATACCGTGGGAGAAGAACAGCTCACCGAACCAGCCAAGGTCATCAGCAAAGGGAAGTGACATTGTGAAGTAACGGCTGCCTCTGGAGTAGATAGGTCCTGTACGTGCAATCATAAAGTCCGATACACCAACACCGAAGGTTGTAAGTGCAAGGCCGGTTACATTCTGATTTGCTCTGAGCGTTACGGTGATGAAGCTGAAAAGAAGACCCATCAGTGCACCGCCTGCAAGAGTAGCAATAATCGGAAGAAGAATTGCGAGAAATGCGTTTGCGTTGGCTTTTGCAGCAGTGAGATAGAGATATTCTGCATAGCAGCCGCAGGAAGCACCTACGCACATTACACCGGGAATACCAAGGTTAAGGTGTCCTGATTTTTCTGTAATTGTTTCACCTGTTGAACCGAAAAGGAAAGTCATGCCAAGTCTGATTGAACTTACGAGAAAAGCTAACATCAGTCATTCTCCTTTCCGTTTTTTGAAACAAGTATTTTATAGTTAAGGAAGAATTCGCAACCGATAATGAAGAAAAGAATAATACCGGTTACAATATCTGAAATTGCAAGAGGAAGACGGTAGTCCGTTGAAATCTGACCTGCACCCTTTTCCAGGAATACGATAAGGAAAGATGTGAGTACCATATAGATAGGATTGAACTTTGCAAGCCAGGAAACCATAATAGCTGTAAAGCCCCTACCCCCTGCTGTTGTGGTGCTGATTGTGTGGTTTGTACCGCCCACAAGGATAAGACCGGCAATACCGCAAAGAGCACCTGAAACTACAAGAGTACGGATAATTACTTTTTTAACATTGATACCTATGTATTTTGCCGTGTTTTCGCTTTCGCCTACAACCGCGATTTCGTAGCCGTGCTTTGTTTTTTTAAGGTAGATATAAACGAGTACTGTAAGTACTGCAACTATAATAATGTTAAGGAGATAGGCCTTGCCTGCAATAACCGGCAGACCGAACTCCGGCATAGGTGAAAGAATACCTGAGCCGCTTTTTACAAAGTACTTGAGGAAGAACGCAACAAGCTGAATGGCAACATAGTTCATCATAAGCGTGAAAAGGGTTTCATTGGTGTTCCACATAGCCTTGAAAAAAGCAGGAACAACTGCCCAGACAATACCTGCAAGAACTGAAGCGAGTATCATCACAATAAGAAGCACAGGGTAAGGCAGACTGTCACCGAGGAACATCATTACGGAAATTGTGGCAAGACCGCCAATAAGCACCTGACCTTCAGCACCGCAGTTCCAGAACTTCATTTTAAAAGCAGGGGTAACTGCAAGAGAGATACAAAGTAGAACTGCGATATTCTGCACGAGGCTCCATATTCTCAGTTCTGATCCAAAAGCACCCTTGATCATTGAGGTATAAACTTCAATGGGGTTTTTCTTTGTAAGAACAGTGATTACAACTGCAGAAACGAGAAGTGAGGCAATAATAGCAGCTACACGGATAAGCACGCTGAAGTGCCATGGCACAGCGTCACGCTTAACAATATGAAAATTTGTCTTTTTCATTACTCTGCCTCCTTCTTTGTCTTAGTCATAAGAAGACCGATTTCTTCCTTGGTAACGTTTCTTGCATCCACTACGCCTGTAACTGAGCCAGAACCGATTACAAGAATTCTGTCGCAAAGCTCAATAAGCACGTCAAGGTCTTCACCGACAAAAATTACGGCTACGCCCTTTTCCTTCTGCGCATTAAGAAGGTTATAAATGGTGTATGAAGCACCGATATCAAGGCCTCTTACAGGGTAAGCTGCCATAAGCACTGTAGGTGATGCAGCAATTTCACGGCCTACAAGAATTTTCTGAATATTACCGCCTGAAAGTCTTCTGACAGGAGTTTTCGCATCAGGTGTTACAACCTCAAGGTCCTTGATAATTTTTTCTGCAAGGTCCTTCGGAGCCTTTCTTTCAAGGAACACTGATTTGCCCTTACGGTAGGAACGGAGCATCATATTGTCGATAATGTCCATATTGCCTACAAGACCCATACCAAGTCTGTCCTCGGGAACAAATGAAAGACGAACACCAAGCTCACGGATTTGCATCGGAGTTTTATCACGAAGGTTATCGTGCTCACCTGTCTTGGGGTTGTTGTATATAATTTCACCCTCATTTACCTTCTGAAGACCTGCAATTGCTTCAAGAAGCTCCCTCTGACCTGAGCCGGCAATACCTGCTATACCGAGAATTTCGCCCGAATATGCAGTAAAAGAAACATCGTTAAGCACCTTTACGCCCTCTCTGTCAACGCAGTTGAGGTTTTTTACTACAAGTCTTTCTGCCGTATTCTGAGGCTCGCTTCTGTCAATATTAAGGCTCACCTTTTTACCTACCATCATTTCGGTAAGCTCGCTCTCATTTGTTTTTGCAGTTTCAACTGTACCTACATATTCACCCTTACGAAGAACAGCAACCTTGTCTGAAAGCGAAAGCACCTCGTGGAGCTTATGAGTGATAATTATAATTGACTTTCCGTCCTCACGCATTTTACGAAGAACGTTGAAAAGCTTTTGTGTTTCCTGAGGAGTAAGAACTGCAGTAGGCTCGTCAAGAATTAGAATGTCTGCACCTCTGTAGAGCACCTTGATTATTTCAACGGTCTGCTTTTCAGAAACGGACATTTCGTGAATCTTTTTGAGAGGATCAATATCAAAGCCATATTTCTCACAGATTTTTCTTACCTTTTCTGTTGCAGCCTTATAGTTGAAGCCGCCCTCCTCCTTAAGTCCGAGAATAATGTTCTCAGTTGCGGAGAATACATCAACAAGCTTGAAATGCTGATGAATCATGCCTATTTTATACTTGAAGGCGTCCTTTGGGGAACGGATTACTACTTCGTTTCCGTCAATAAAAACTCTGCCTTCATCGGGGAAATAAATGCCTGCAATAATGTTCATAAGAGTAGTCTTACCGCTGCCGTTTTCGCCTAGGATTGAAAGTATTTCGCCACGGTTTACCGTCAGGTTAACATTCTTGTTGGCTATTTTTCCGCCAAAGGATTTGCTGATGTGCTTCAGCTCAATTGCCGGTATTGTTTCCAATTTAAATTCCTCCTTATATAAAAATGCAAAAGTTGAAAATTAAAAGTTGAAATAAGGGGCGCTTTGCGCCGATGGTATCCACCTTTATAAAGCGAAGAAGGCAAGATTGTACCTGACAAGACAGAACCCTATTACAATCTACCTTTTTAGCTTTTAGAGTACGCCTTATTCCGCAGACTGTATCTGTCCCGGTTCTGAAGTGTAATGTTGCAACTGCATTTCAACTCTTAACTTTCAACTTTAAACTTTAAAAAGCGGGACACAGGTTGTGTCCCGCTTAACATAAAAAATCTTAGAACTTTTCGTTAAGAAGGTTGATGCCGTCAATTCTGAGGTCGAAGCAAGGAGCTGAACGGTATTCTGATTCGTGGAAGTAACCGTCAGAAATAACTTCTGTGTCAGGAGTGAATGCATCGTCTGTATCAACGTCAGCCTTGTAGGATTCAACAGCAGCGCCGTCCTTTGTGAAGTTAGCTGTATCGAATACCTTGAGTTCGCCTGACTTAATCTTTTCAACTGCAGCCTTGATTGCATCAATTGTGCCTTCAGCAGCAACATCCTGGTTGATACCTGTAAGAACAACTGAACCTTCAGCGATACCGCCGCACCAGTCAGCGTCAATCTTTTCGCCCTTTACATACTGGCCGATAATGTAGTTGTAATAGGGAGCCCAGTTGATAGCTGATGAAACGATGAATGTTTCGTAGCATGAGTCATAAGTGCTGCCGTTGTATGATACGTTGGGGATACCTGCAGCTTCGCAAGCACCGGGAGCACCCATTGAGTCAGCATGCTGGCTGATAAGTACGCAATCTCTTGCGATAAGAGCTTCAGCAGCGTTCTTTTCTTCGGGAGCGTCATACCATGAGCCTGTGAACTGAACGTCCATTGTAGCTGATGGGCATACGCTCTTAGCGCCAAGGTAGAATGAGGTGTAACCTGAAATAACTTCAGCATATGTATAAGCACCTACATAACCGATCTTAGCCTGTTCAGCTGTGATCTTGCCTGCTTCGATCATTTCGTTGAGCTTGAGACCTGCAGCAACACCTGCAAGGTAACGACCTTCATAAATTGAAGCAAATGCGTTGTGGAAGTTGTCACGGCCTTCTGTGTGAGCCTTTGTACCTGTTGCATGGCAGAATTCAACTTCGGGGAATTCCTTAGCAGCCTGAATCATGAAATCTTCATGGCCGAATGAGTTAGCGAAAACAATGTTACAGCCTTCAGCTACAAGGTCCTTAGCTGCAACGTAGCACTCGTTACCTTCGGGAATGTTTACCTTAACGATAACCTGTTCGTCAGTAAGCTTGAGAGCTTCCTGAATTTTGTCAACAGCATTAAGGAAGTTAAGGTCGTAAGTTGAGTTTTCGTCGTGAAGGCAGATGAAGCCAATCTTGAAGTCTGCGGGGACTTCGTAATCAACGTTGAGAGCTACCTCTGCGATGGGTGATTCGCTCATGCCGAGCTTTTCGGGTCCTTCGTTGCCGTTACCGCCGCAAGCTGCAAGAGCTACGCAGAGAACAACAGCAAGAAGAATTGCAAGAAATTTTTTCATGTGTGTTTCCTCCGTTTAATTTTATTTTACCGGTTTCCACCGGCGATTTCCTTATTTTACAAAAGTAAGAGAATCGTCGCTCATAGACTCAACTCTTGCAAGAGATTCAACTCTTACACCGAGATCTCTCACTCTTTTTCCGCCCTGCTGAAAAGCCTTTTCAACGGCAATTGCACAGCCTGCAACCTCAGCACCTGCCTGTTTACAAAGGTCGATAAGCCCTAAAAGTGCGTTACCTTCAGCAAGAAAGTCATCAATAATAAGAACCTTATCACCTTCACCGATAAAGTCCTTTGACACGATAACGTCATAGGTCTTTCCGTGGGTAAATGATTCAACCTGGGTTTTATACACCGTTGCGGCAATATTCTTGGTCTTGCTCTTTTTAGCAAAAAGCACAGGACATGAAAAATACTGAGCTGCTATACACGCAATACCGATACCTGAGGCTTCAATAGTGAGAATCTTATTTACACCACTGTCTTCATAAAGTCTTTTGATTTCCTTGCCCATTTCATTGAGAAGCTCAACATCAATCTGATGGTTAAGGAAGGAGTCAACCTTAAGAATATTACCCGGAAACACCTTTCCGTCTTTAAGTATTCTGTTTTCGATAAGTTCCATTTTAAATCCCCCCTGCGAAAAATTGCTTCATACAGACATATTTTATCAAAATATTACATAATTTGCAATAGCAAGTTGAAGAAAAGATAAAAGTTTATTTGATAATTGTATACAATCACCATCGTTTCTGCGAAAAGAGAATCTTTCTTTTGTTTGCTATATCGGGCAAGCACATCTCTCCCATCTCTATATACTACTAAACTGTCGGTTTAACCGCCGCGAGCAACAGCATTTCGCACCCGTCAGTCTACCATTTGACAGCTCTACCGCTATCCCGCTACAGATTGCTATAAGGTTAAAGAATGCCTTTTTACGTTGTTAAGCAGAAGTGCTTCTATGAGATAAACTGTGCAACAAACCAACAACTTAAACGGAAGTCTCTTTCTGAAAGCAAACGGTAGCGGTCAGCGAATGTCGGACCAACATTACCTTGAAATGACGGATGTAAATTAGACGAGAACACTTTTTATAAATGGCACGGGCTTAGCGGACTCATTTAAGAAAGGTAGTTTTAAACAGAGCTGTCCGCACCCGACTGCCTATAAAGCAGTTGGTAGCAATTTGAAAATTACCGATAAGCAGAAGCTTTGTTTTAAATCCACGGTGAGCAGAAAAGACTACCA
>JBGVGM010000009.1:0-17547 GCA_045121655.1 Acutalibacteraceae bacterium
CGTATTTAAGTATGAGATAATAGAAGAAGTAAATGCATGAGAAAATGCAGATCATAAATGACATATAGTAGTTTGAGAACATTGTGAGAGCAAGTCCTGTTACATATATGCCGATTTTTCCGTTGTCAATAATACGCTCAATTCCGTAAAGAACAACGGGAAGAAGCACCATTGCATCAAGCCACATAACATTCCAATAATATGCAAGCATGTAACCGCAGAAAGCGTAAAGCACGCCAAAACAAACACCTACAAAGGACTGATTGTGCTGGCTCTTTTTAAGGTAGTAAGTAAAAGTTGATGCAGAGAGTGAAGCCTTAACGAGAATCATAGCGGCAATTGCTTCAGTTATATTCTTGTGACCGAAAAACAGTACAAGTGCTCCGAGAGGACTTGAAAGATAGTTGAAATAGTTACCGAGGAAACAGCTTCCGAGACCGGATGTCCATGAGTAAATCAGGCTGTCGCTGTTTTTGATTCTTTCATAAAGCTCTGCGAAAAGCGGTCCGTACTGATGATAGAGGTCCATTCTGAGAATTGTTTTATCACCAAAAGGTACCATTGTATTGCAAAGAAATACAATAAGCATTGTGCCCATAGTCACTATAAAAGCGAGGAATATATATTGATTTTCTGCAATTAGATTTTTCTTTTTACCGGTCATTTTCTGCCTTCTTTCTTATTTGTTGTTTATCTGATTAATAATACTATATTTTTCCTTATACTTCAAGTAAAATTTAAAAAGTTAACCCAAAAGAAAATCTGACACGAGCATAAGACAAAAACCTGCAAGCAATGAGTATGTTGCACCTCTTTCACTGCCGTGAGAATGGGTTTCGGGTATCATTTCATCACTGATTACGTATAGCATTGTGCCTCCTGCGAAAGCAAGGGCAAAGGGGAGTATAGCCGAAGCAAGACTTACTGCGAAATAACCAAGTAGTGTGCCGACTACTTCAACAACACCGGTTATCATAGCGCAGACAAAGGTTTTGCGGGGACTGACACCGGCCGCAAGCATAGGGCCGATAATAACCATACCTTCAGGTATATTCTGAAGTGCGATACCCCCTGCAATCAGAATTGCCTGTGAGTTATTGCCTGAACCGAAGCCTACACCAGCTGCAATACCTTCAGGTAAATTATGTATTGCAATTGCAGTAACGAAAAGTAAAACACGGTTTAAATCTGCATTATTCTGATGGCTTTCGTTGTCAGCACCGACAAGTCTGTGCATATGAGGCACAAGCTTATCGATAAGATTAAGACAGACAGCTCCAGTGAAAATACCTGCAACTGTAATCAGAATGCCGTATTTGCCGCCGTATTCAACTGATGGAATAATAAGTCCGATAACTGCGGCAGCAAGCATGACACCTGCCGCAAACGAAAGGACAATATCGCTGAATTTATGGGAAATCTTCTTGAATATAAAGCCGAGCAACGATCCGAATACTGTTGCAAAGCCAACACCTAATGCTGTAAGAAGAACCATTTTCATAATATACACCGCCTTTTCAGATTGATTATAACATATATTAAGATAAAATAAACATAAAAAAATTAATTTATTTTATAAACCAAAAATAAAGTATTTAAAATAAATCTTAAGATACCAGAAAGTGTATTGGAAATGTTTCTGCTATATGGTAAAATCGAATTGTAGATAATCTACATGAATTTATGTCAAGGAGGCAAAGAAAATGAAGAAAAAATTTAACTCTGTTATTTCTGTTTTGCTTGCAATGCTGGTAATCGTATCTTCAGCATTATGCGGTATTGCCACAGATGAAGCTGATGCAGATGTAATTGAACCGACTTCAGTTATTGAGTCAACAGAAGCTATAACAGAAAATTCAACTTCAGAATCCAATGTTGAAGAGACAACAACTAAAACCTCAACCGAGGAATCAACAACAGAAGCCGCTTCTGAAGAAACAACGACTGAACCGTCAACAGAGGAACCAACAACTGAACCTTCAACTGAAGAAACAACTGAGCCCGAAGTTCCTGAAATAATTGTTCCTGAAAAAGTTGTTGTTACAAGTGTTGAATCAACAAAAAACGGCGTGGTTATTAAATGGAACGATGTACTTTCTTTCTTAGACGAGGATTCTTCGAAGGCAAACGGATATTTTGTCTATCGAAAAACAGAGGGTACAGGCTGGAAAAAAATTTCAGACGTTAAAAATGCTCTTGAATATACTGACGGAAAGGTACAATATGGTTCTACATATTACTACACCGTAAAAGCTTATTATTATACTTTAGATAGTGAGCTTATAAACGGTCCTTACAACAAGGATGGCTACAAGATTAAAGTTTCAAACGTTACAAAGCCTGTATTATACAGAACAGAACTTTATGGCTCAAAATATGTACAGATTACGTGGGGAAAAACAACAGGTGCAACCAAATATGCACTTTACAGAGCAACAACACCTGACGGAAAATACTCCAAAATTTACGTTGGTACATCTCGGAAATATGTCGACAGAAATGTATCTCCCGGTAATACATATTACTACAAGTTAAAAGCCTACACTGACAGCAAAGGCAGTGCTGCATCTGAATATATTTCCTTCAAGATGTTGCCGGCAGTTCCGCAATTCAATAAAAACGTTACCGTTAATGCTACCGCTGTGAAACTTAAATGGAAAGCCTCTCAGGGTGCTGACGGTTATGTGCTTTACAGAAAAGCAAAATATACCGATTCATGGAAACGCATCAAGACTATTAAATCAGGTAACACACTAACCTATACAAACAAAGGGCTCGAAGCAGGTAAAACCTATTACTATCTTATTAAAGCATATTACATTGATGTTGACGGAAATAACTACACCGGAAATTCAACAATTGTGGTAAGAACGCTCTCAGCACCTGCAACGGTAAAAGCGTCAACCTCAAAAACAACCCACGTAAACACAATTAAATGGTCAAAGGTTTCAGGAGCGCACGGATACCAGATTTACGTAAAAGTAAAAGGTACATCATGGACTTTACTTGATACAACTGATTCAGCAACACGTGCATATTATCATACCGCTACCATGAACACTGATTATTATTACAAAATCAGAGCTTTCTACGGTACACATGAAGTTTCATACGGACCTTATTCGGATTACAAGAAGCTGACTGTTAATTATCTTCCTGAATTTACATATAAGTTACCTTCTGATCCGATTTCAAAACCGACATATATAAAAATGAATATCAAAAACACAGGCAATAAAACAATGCGTATATATTCTACCGATGCTGTTCAAGTTAGACTTTCAGAGGTTAGAAATATTGAAATTTACCTTAAAATGAAGAGCAGCACAAACGGAAAATACGTCGAATATATCGACATTCCCGCCGGTAAATCAGCTAACATCTATCTCTACATGCAAGAAAACGCATTTGGTTATTCACCGGAAGATTTCATTGGCTTCATGTTTATCTATAATAATGGTGTTTATGTTGCGACTCTGAGTCAGTACTACGGATCACAAGTAATTTATTACGGACAAAAAAGCTAAATAATTGTGCAAGAAAAGGCAAAAAACCACCGATAATGCTGACGCATATCGGTGGTTTTTAACGCATTATTGTGCGGTTAGTTCACATTTTAAAGAAACACTTCCTTATGGGGTATCGGCGTTATCCTGCAACTTTTTATTGCGGGATAAAATTTTATACAGTTATTTCTCCTCTGAGAGCTAAGCCTTGTCTTCCGTAAGGACTTGAAGGTCTTACAGATACTTTGTAGGTACCTTCTTCAAGCACCCCGAGGTTTATATTCATTTCTGTTGACACAGCTGAAATGTAATTGGAAAGCACCGTGCCTTCATAGTGATTCTTTAACCCTTTTGATACTACAATTTTATAACTTTCTGCTTTGAAATAACCCTCAGCATCAGGGAATGTAATAACTGTTTCACCGCTTTCATTGACTGTGGCGGTGATTTCTGCATTTTCAGGAAAAGCAGGTCTTGTGTCAAGTGAATTCATATTACCCCAGTTGTAAATTCTGTTTTTCTTATTTGCAGGATTTTTAAGGTAGTAGTCGCAGTTATCAAAGAAAGCTTTGTTTACACAGTCATAAACCTGAATTCTGATGTTTCCGTCAGCATCAACCTCAACAATGCTGTAAGCACCTGAGTCAACCGAACCGACTGAATCTGCGTGAAGATAATCGAGATTACCGAGAAGACCTGATAAAGCGCCCGTACCCATAGCGGTAAATGAGCCTTGCCATAATGTTCTCGGGTCGGTTGAGCTGTAGTGTGAATGGCCTGAGAAATTTACAACCTGATGATATTTTTCTAACACTGAGCGTATTTTAATGTCGCTCCAATGTACACTGCCGTAAACCGTAAGGGTGGGGTGGGGGTGTTGGAAAACAAAAACGGGCTTGTTTTTATCCTCTCTTGTTGCGATTTTCAGCTGCTCATCTAACCAATCAATTTTCTCGTTGAAATTTTCATCTTTATCACTGTAAGAAACACCGATGAAGTGGTAGCCGTTGATTACAGTATGAATCTCAGTTTCTTCGTTTACGTATTTCCTGTAGTTGTCGAATGCGTTGATTCCTTCGGTTTCACGTTCTTCAATGAATTCGTGGTTACCCATACATTCAAGCATTGTTGTGCCGTCTCTTAGGTTTTCTGAAACAACCTTTTCATACATCTTATACTCGATTTCTCTGCCCCACTCGGTCATATCACCGCAAACCATTACTGCATCAAGATTGTTATATTTTGAATGATTTGCACTATATTTATAACATTCATTGAACATCTCTTTGAATCTAACAGCATTTTTCTGGTCTTCTTTACCGTCAAGATGTATGTCGCTGCATACTGCAAAACGCAGAACAGGAGTAAAATCTTCAGGAGTTATAGGTGGAGTTTTATAAAGACCGCCGGTAACAGAATAGATGCTGAATAAGGCAGAAAAAGCAATTGTAATCACTTTTGATATAGCGTGATTGAAGAAATTCTTTGCAGAAATCATAGTAACATCTCCTTAAAAAATTGAAATAAGTGTTGAAAAGATTTATCAACTGTTATATAATAAGTTAACACAATTTCACATTTATGTCAATTATTACGGCATAACAGAAAGGACGAACTCTATGAAAAACATTAAGAAATTTGTGGCTGTTATTTTATCAACGCTTATTGCATTCGGATGTCTCGGTTGCACAGCTTTTGCTGCTGACGGTGATTATACAATTGTTTCACCCTATGCTGACATTATCTGGGAAAGTGACGGAGCCCATAAAGCATACAAGGGCAACCTTCACACTCATTCAACTGTTAGTGATGCCTCAGTTGACTATCCCGAAATGATTAAGGAATACTATAACCAGGGTTACGATTTTCTTGCAATGACTGACCACGGTGTAACAGGTAAAGCATGGAATGAAAAGCAGACTCAGCTTCCTCTTTATCTCTACCAGTACATTCTCGGCAAAACCGTAACTCCTCTCACTGACGAGGAATACATCGGCATCACAAGCGGAACATATCCTCTTTACGACGGTACTGTAAGAGGCACAGGTATGACATGCGTTGTTGGCGGTAATGAGCTTTCAAATATGACTCTCACAAAGAGCCACGTAAACGGTTTCTTCCTTCCAGCAGGTGTTGGTGACGGTTACGGCGGCAAGGAAAACGGCTATAAAGAATCAATTGCTTTTATAGACAAAAACGGCGGTATATCACATATCAATCACCCCGGTGACTGGCTTGAAACAAACGTTGATATGAATAACGTTTATGACGAAGAAGGTCTTGAGATGTTCTCGGAAATTCTTCTTCAGTATGATTCTTGTCTCGGTATGGAAGTATTCAATGAAGATAACGGCACAACAGGTTATGACCGTATTCTCTGGGATAATCTTCTTATGAAGGTTCTTCCTTACGGCAGAACTGTAATTGGCTTCTCAAACAGTGACGCTCACGACCTGGAGCATGTTGACTCATCATTTGCTGTTTATATGATGAATGACAACAGCGTTGAAAGTGTCAAAGCAACAATGCAAAGCGGAGCTTTCTTCCCTGTAACAAGAAAACTCAGATCAAACGATGTAATTGGTCCGGCAAATGAAATCAACGCAATGAATACAGACATTCCTTATCCTATGTTCGGTTCAGTTAAGGTTGACGGACATAAGGTAACTGTAACTGCAACAGATTGCGAAAAGCTTCAGTGGATTGCAAACGGAAAGATTATCTACAGTCTTGATGTCACACCTGATATGTACGGCAAAGATATAACAATCGACCTTGATACAATTGAGGGTGCAGAGGATTTCCTTTACATCAGATGTGAGCTTTTCGGTAAGGGTGGTATCTGTCTTACTCAGGCGCTCGTAATCGACGACGGCAGCGCACCTCTTGTTTATGAAGAGGAAAAGACATTCGATTCAGTTCTCAAAGACCTCATTTTTGAATTCAAGTGCACAAGATTCTATGTAATCATTCAGGAACTCGTAAGACTCATTGTTGATGAACTTAAGGGTTGATTAAATATAAAAATATGACGGAAGCCATCAGGTTTCCGTCATATTTTTATACTATTGCTTTAGAGAGAATAAATTCTTTCCATACACCAAAATCTTTTGCGTAAAGGTGAATCCCATCGCTTGAGTGCTCTGTGCTGAGATTGCCGCTACCGTCATCGTAAAGGGGATTTACATCGATATAGAAAATATTCTGCTTGTTTTCAAGTGAAGCAATCATTGAGTTGAATTCGTTTATTGCAGGGTTGTTTATAATTTTATCCGACGACGAGCGTGAAGCAACAACATGGATATTGGCCTGAATAAAGATAATTGCATCACTCTGAAGCTGACGTACAGTGTCAACAAGCTCTTTATATTTGTTAAACGCACTTTGTCTGTTGTAGCCCAGCTCATTTATTCCCAGCATAATATAGATTTTACCGTAGCTTTTACTGCTGAGTAAATTTCTGAGGTCAGTTGAATTGCCGTTTACAGTGGCTTTTTCGTTGAAAATTTTAAATACATTCATTCCCACTGTGCAGAAGAAATCGGCATTTTTGATATCTGAATAAGTCTGAAGTCCGACTGTTCGTGAGTCACCGATAAAGAGTGCATCATCAAGATAAGATAAATCAGCTGAAGTAAATTCCTTTGTGCCTGATGTCGTTTCTTCAGAAGAATCTACAAAGTTTTCAGCTGAAAGGTGAGTTGTTGTCTCTTCGGAGATTGTTGAATCACTTTGTGCGACAGGGGCGGTAGGGGGCTCATCTTTATCTAAAACCAAGCCTATTGCAGCTATGACCGCAAACAAGGCAACGAAACATATTATAAGTGTAAGATTCTTTTTCAATTGTATTCCTGCTTTCTGAATTTTTTGCATGATATATTGAATCATCAAATATTGTCTAAATGATAAATAATACATTAATATTTTATATATTTAAAATTTTTAACAAGCTTACTATTTATGTTGATTTTTTTGGCTGATTAAGCTATAATTAAAAAGATTATAAGTATCTGTGGAGGTACGTTAAAATGGATATAAAAGAACTGTGCTTTTCACTTTGTGAAAAAGCAGGAACATCAGGCGACGAAATTAAAGCTGCAGAATATGCAAAAGAGCTTTTAAGTGAATATATGGACGTCACTATTGACAGACTCGGTAACGTTGTGGGTACAACAACGGAAGGAAAGCTTCATGTTCTCCTTGATGCACATATCGACTCTATCGGTCTTGTTGTAAGAGGCATTGATGAAAAAGGTTTTCTTCTTGTTGACCGTGTCGGCGGTATGGACGAACGAGTTCTTACAGGTGCAGAAGTAACCGTTCACGGCAAAGAAGATCTTTTCGGCGTTGTGTGTTCCGTTCCGCCGCATCTTCAGAAAGGTGACAATAAGAAAGAACTGCTCAATCTTAAGGAGATGGCTGTTGATATAGGTTACACCAAAGAAGAAGCTGAAAAGCACGTTGAAATCGGCGACAGAATAACACTCAGAACAAATAAAATTGAGCTTCTCGGTGACAATATTTCCTGCAGCAGTCTTGATGACAGAAGCTGTGTAGCTGTAATTCTCAGAGCTCTTGAAATGACAAAGGGTAAAATACCGTCACTGAAGCTTACAGTGCTTTTCAGCACTCAGGAGGAAACAGGCGGTAGCGGTGCTAAAACAGGCGCTTTTTCAGCTATGCCTGACTATGCAATTGTTGTTGACGTGGGATTCGGAAATGACCCGTATACCGATAAAACTCAGACAATTGAACTTTCAAAAGGCCCTTCAATCGGTATCGCTCCCACACTCGACAGAGAGTTTACAAGAGAGCTTAAAGCAATCGCTTCAGAAAATAGCATTCCTTATCAGCATGATGTTATGTCAGGCAGAACGGGAACAAATGCAGACAGTATAAATATTACAGGCCCCGGAGTAAAAACAGCACTTATCAGCTTACCTCTGAGATATATGCACACCGGTTGTGAGGTTATAAATACTGCTGACGTTGAAAACACTGCAAAACTTATTGCGGCATATCTTCTTAAAAAGGAGGCAGAATGTAATGGTTAAGTATTTGAAAGATCTCTGTCTTCTTGACGGAACCTCGGGAAGAGAAGAAAAAGTAAGAGAATACATTATTTCTAAAATCAGTGGCAAGTGCGACTACACTGTAGACCCTATGGGCAATATTCTCGCTACGGTAAAAGGTAAAAAAGCTTCGAAGAATAAGGTGATGCTTTCTGCCCATATGGACGAAGTTGGTTTTATCGTAACTTATATCTGCGATAACGGCTTTCTTAAGTTTACTTCTGTCGGAGGAGTTGACAGTAAGGTTGTTAACGGCCGCTTTGTAACAGTAGGCGAAAGCAAAATTAACGGTGTTATTGCAAGCAAGGCGTTGCATCTTTGTGAGGGCGACGAGGAACATAAAGTAAATGAGCTTTCAAAGCTGTACATTGATATTGGCGCAACAAGTAAGGAAGAAGCAGAACAATATGTTGAAATTGGTGATGCCGTATATTTTAAGTCAGATTTTACTGAATTTGGCAAAGATAAAATAAAGGCTAAAGCCATTGACGATCGTTTCGGTTGTGCTGTTATGCTTAAAATGATTGAAGAAACTCCCGAATTTGATGCTACTTTTGCTTTTCTCGTTCAGGAAGAAGTTGGTCTCAGAGGGGCGGGTCCTGCAGCTTATACCGTAAGACCTGATTACGCAATTGTTCTTGAGGCTACTACCGCATCAGATATAGCTTTTGTCAGCGATGAGGACAGCGTGTGCAAGCAAGGTAAAGGTGCAGTGGTTTCTTTTATGGACAGATCAACTGTATATAACATAGATATGTTCAAGGGTGCATTCAGAATCGCCGAAGAAAAGAACATCAACATTCAGCCTAAAACTACAGTTGCGGGCGGTAATGATGCAGGCGCTATTCATAAAAGCTGCGGCGGTGTTTATACAATAACTGTTTCACTGCCTTGCAGATACATTCACAGCGGAACAAGCGTTGCTGATAAAAATGATATGACCGACTGCTATAAGCTTGCAAAGGCTCTTCTTGAGGAATATGCAAATGCTTAAAAATGCAGATATAAATGACCGGAAAGAGCTTGAGAAGTTTCTTAGTAGCGGCATAATTTCCCTTCGTATTCTTTCATATATTAAAGCTTACGGCTTTGAAAGAGATTTTTTGAGGTTATGGTATTCCTATGATGAAAACGGGATAAACGCAGTAATATCTCTCTTTGAAAACAGCGTTCTAGTAAAAACAAATGAAAAAGCTGATTTCAGCGAGCTTTCGGCATTTCTTTCAATGCTTTCTTATGACACTATTTCATGCGATGCAGAAACTGCCGACTTCCTTTGTTTTGATGATTACGCTATAAAGCAAGGCTACGTATTTTCGGGTGAACCATCAGATTTTACTTCCAAAAGCATTGATGAAACTCACCTTAAAGATGTTTATAATCTTATTTCTGAAAGAATACCGGATTCATTCAGTGACTCCAAGGACGCTTATTTTTCGTTTTTGTCTGATTTTACTTTCAGAGCAAGACGTGATCTTGCGAGAGGTAAGTGTATTTATGAGAATAATATTCTTGCAGCCTGCGCTGTTACGTCTGCTGAGACAGAGAATAAAGCTCTTTTAAGCGGAGTAGCAGCAAGCAAGGATTTCAAAGGCAGCGGCTATGGCAAAAAGGTTGTGCTTTCTCTTGTGAGCGAACTTCAGAAGAACGGTAAATCGGCTTACGTTATTGCCCTCAACGATTCAGCTAAGGGCTTTTATGAACACATAGGTTTTGAAAAGGACAGTTTAATAGCATATATAAACAGAAAGGACTAAAAATGTTTGATTTCGACAGCAGAATAATTGAGCTTTCAAAAAAAGCTACCGAAATAGCAAAAGCTCAGTTTGAAAATATAGATTTGGTAACAGAATATAATCAGCAGAAAATGCTGAAAGCCTTTATAAACGGGGGAGTAAGCGAAAGCTGCTTTACCGAAAGTACCGGTTACGGCTACGGCGACAGAGGCAGAGAGATAATCGACAGAGTGTTTGCTGAGGCTGTGGGCGCAGAAGATGCAATTGTAAGACACAATTTTACCTGCGGAACTCACACTCTTGCTGTTGCTCTTTTCGGTGTACTCAGACCCGGCGATGTAATGCTCAGTGTTACAGGTAAGCCTTACGACACAATTCACCCTGTTATCGGACTTTCTGAAAGTGAAGAAAATATGGGTTCACTTAAGGATTTCGGCGTTATATACGATCAGGTTGACCTTAAGGAAAACGGCAGAATCGACTATGAAGCAATAGAAAAACGACTTAATAAATCAGCCGTAAGAATGGTTTACATTCAGCGTTCAAGAGGCTACAGCTTAAGACCGACTCTTTCTGTTGCTGAAATCAAAAAGGTCGTTGACATAGCTAAAAAGCATAAAGGCACAATGGTAATGGTTGATAACTGCTACGGTGAGTGGACAGAAAAAATTGAGCCTACTGATGTTGGTGCTGACCTAATGGCAGGCTCACTTATAAAAAATCCCGGTGGCGGTATTGCAAAAACCGGCGGTTATATTGCTGGCAAACACGAATATGTTGAGCAGTGTGCATACCGCATGACAACACCCGGTCTCGGCAGAGAAGTAGGTGCAACACTTGGTCACAGCAGAGAGCTCTTTATGGGTATCTTCAATGGCCCTCACGTTGTAGGCGAGGCTCTTAAAACGGCTGTTTTTACTGCGAGTCTTTTTGAGATTATGGGCTACGGTGTTACACCCGGAGTTAATGAATCACGTCACGACATCATTCAGGCTGTAAAGCTCTGCGATGAAAATAAGCTTATTGCATTTTGTCAGGGACTTCAGAAGGGCGCTCCCGTTGACTCTTTTGTAACTCCTGAGCCATGGGATATGCCCGGATATGACAGCAAGGTTATTATGGCTGCAGGTGCTTTCACTCTCGGCTCTTCAATCGAGCTTTCAGCTGACGCTCCGCTGAGAGAGCCCTTTGCAGTATGGCTTCAGGGTGGACTCAATTTCCACAGCGGCAAGGTTGCAGTTATGTACGCTGCAAATGAAGTTTTAACCCGTTCAGAAAAGGAAGGCAATTAAATGGGCGAATTCAAAGGTTTTGACAGAAACGCACTGTTTCTGCTTCAACTTAATAAATTCAACGATAATAAAGATTTTTACGAAACGGTCAAGGAAGAAATAAAGCAGGGCGCTATAGTTCCCATGAGACAGCTTGCTTCCGATTTAAGCGACGAGCTTTTCAGAATTGACCCGAAAATGAATTTGATTCCCACAAAAATGGTGTCGCGTGTAAGACGTGATACAAGACGCTCAAAAAATAAAGAGATGTACAGAGAAAACATATGGTGTATGTTTATGAGAGATAAGCATCAGTACACTTATCAGCCTTGTATGTGGTTCGAGTTTTTCCCTGACAGATACTCATACGGTGTGGGAATTTTCGGTACCGATCCTACGGTTATGAATCTTTACCGTGAGCATATGATAGATAATCAGAAAAGATACAAGTCAGCTATTATGAAGGCCGAAAAGCTTGGTGCTTTCCCTGATATTTTCCCTTATAAAAAGCCGAAGCCTGGCAATGAGGAAATCGATAAATCTCTCAGACCTTACTTTAACACAAAGTATATTTATTTCTGCAAGACGAGCACCGATATTGAAAATCTTTACAGTGATAATATCTATTATGAACTCAGAAAAGCCATAAAAGCTTTTGCTCCGCTTTACAAGCTTCTGCTTGAAGTACACGAAAAATCAATTGAAAAAGGTGATTTATATGAATAAAACAAATCCTTATCTTCCTTTAAAAAGCGGCTCTGACATAAGAGGCGTTGCATCAGAGGGTGTAGCAGGGGAAGAAATTCAACTTACTGATAAAGCGGTTTTTGACCTTACAATAGGTTTTTGCCGTTTTCTTGAAGCTAAGGGTACAAAAAAGGGTGAAAAAATCGCTGTAGGCCACGACTCACGTATTTCAGCTGAACGCATTAAAAAGCAGGTTATAAAAGCTCTCGGCGATTTCGGATACAAGGTTTATGACTGTTCATACGCTTCAACTCCTGCTATGTTTATGACAACCGTTGATCTGGATGCAAAGGCATCTGTACAGATTACTGCAAGCCACCATCCCTTCAACAGAAACGGTTTAAAGTTTTTTACTGCTGACGGCGGTCTTAATCCCGAAGATATTACAACCATAATAGAAAACGCAGTTGTTCCTTATGATGCAACAGGAAACACAGCAGATGTTGCTGAAATAGATTTTACTGCAATTTACGCTGAAAGACTCCGTAAAATGATTTGCGAAGGTGTAAATGCTGAAAATTACGAAAGACCGCTTGAGGGATACAAAATCACCGTTGATGCAGGTAACGGTGTCGGCGGATTTTATGCAACTGAGGTTCTTGCTCCTTTGGGTGCTGATGTTAGCTCAAGTCAGTTCCTTGAAAAGGACGGTACTTTCCCGAATCACATCCCAAATCCCGAAAATAAAGAAGCGATGGCTTCAATATGTAAAGCTGTAATTGACAGCAAATCTGACCTCGGCATTATATTTGACACTGACGTTGACAGAGCGGGCTGTGTTGATGAAAACGGTAAGGAAATCAACCGTAACCGTCTTGTTGCTCTGGCAGCGCTTCTCGCACTCGAAAACAACAAAGGCGGCACAATTGTAACCGACAGTGTAACTTCAACCGGTCTTACAAGTTTCATCAACAACACCTTAGGCGGTGTACACTACAGGTTCAAGCGTGGCTACAGAAATGTTATAAATGAGCAGATAAGACTTCAGAATGAAGGCGTTAATTGTCCTCTTGCAATTGAAACCTCAGGACACGCTGCTTTCAGAGAGAATTATTATCTTGACGACGGTGCTTATCTTGTTACCAAAATCGTCATTAAAATGGCTCAGATCGGTAAAGAAGGAAAGAAGCTTGATTCGCTTATAAGTGAGCTTAAAGACCCCGTCGAAGCTTCAGAATTACGTTTTAAAATTAACGTTGACGATTTCAAAGCATATGGAAATGAAGTCATTGATTTACTTTCATCATACGCAGAAAATAATGCTTCCTGGCGTATTGCCGACGATAACCGTGAGGGAATAAGAGTCTTCTTTGATGAAGACGGCTTTGAAGGCTGGCTTCTTTTGAGATTAAGCGTACACGACCCGATTATGCCTCTTAATATTGAAAGTGATGTTGCAGGAGGCTGCAAAAAAATTGCTGTAGCATTTTACGGTTTCATCAAGAAATTCAAAGACCTTGATTTGACGTCGCTTGAAAAATTCATTTCATAAACTTTAATTTATCAGTTGAAAGTATTTTAAAATATGATAAAATAACGGTTGTTCATATTTTAAGAAAGTATAGTTACCCTTTAAGAGAAAGGACAATATAATGAGTAAGAATAATGAAACTAAAATTTCAGTAGGCGGGCAGGCTCTTATTGAAGGCATTATGATGATGGGCCCTGAGGGGGCAGCTGTTTCTGTAAGGTGTCCTGACGGTGAAATTGATACTGAAATTGTTGAAGTAAAGCATATAAAAGATAAAATCAAACCACTCGGCTGGCCTATGATAAGAGGTATTGTGAACTATGTCGAGTCAATGATGTTCGGCTATAAGTGTCTTATGGTGTCCGCTGAAAAGAGTGGGCTTGAAGACCTTGAAAGTGATGAAGAGAATCAATCAAAGCTTGACAAATGGCTGTCAGAGCATCTCAGCAAGGGTGTTATGAATGTTATAACCGGTGTTGCATCAGTTCTTGGTGTCGGTCTTGCGTTTGTGCTGTTCTTCTATTTACCGTCACTTATTGTTGACGGAATTAACCACCTTGCCGGTGATTCTCTTTCGGATTTACGCGCCCTTTTTGAAGGAATTATCAGAATGGCAATTTTTGTTGTTTATATTGCACTTGTGTCGTTTATGAAGGATATCAGAAGAACCTTTATGTATCACGGCGCTGAGCATAAGACGATTTTCTGCTATGAAAGCGGTTTACCTCTCAATGTAGAAAACGTAAGAAAACAGTCACGTTTCCACCCCAGATGCGGAACAAGCTTTATCTTTGTTATTATTATCATCAGCGTTATCATTTCATCGGCAATCTCAATAATTGCACCTGAGCTTCGTAATCAGCGTATTATCTGGATGGCGGTAAAGCTTCTGATTCTGCCTTTTATTACCGGAATTAGCTATGAATTTATTCGCTATGCAGGTAAGCATGATAACCTTTTTGTGAGAATCTGTGCTGCACCCGGTCTGTGGATGCAGAGACTTACAACAAAAGAGCCTGACGACAGTATGATTGAAGTTGCAATTGCAGCATTCAATGCGAGTATGACAGGCGAAATCGAGAAGAAAAACGAAGCGGAAAGTGAAGAGACTACAGAGGAAACTGAATGACAGCAAAAGAACTGTTTGATAAAATTAAGTCGGTACTTTCAGAAAAAAGTATTGACAACTATGAAAATGAAGCATATTTTATAATCGAAAAAGCTCTTAATGTAACACGAACTCAACTTCTTTTTAAGCTTGGGGATACGGTAAATGAAGAAGAAAAGGTTCTTGCTCATTCTATAGCCAAGAAAAGAATTTCAGGCGTACCAATACAGTACTGCATAGGGGAGTGGGATTTTTTCGGTGAAACCTACAATGTAGGTCCCGGCGTTCTTATACCGAGACCTGAAACCGAGGAGCTTTGTGAGATTGTTATTAATGAACTGAAAAACAAATCAGGAGCTGTTGTTTTTGACCTTTGCTCAGGCAGCGGTTGCATCGGAATTACAGTTAAAAATAATGTGCCTGATTCAAAGGTATATCTTGTTGAAAAATCTGAAGAAGCTCTGTTTTATCTGAACCAGAACGTTGAGAAGCTTTGCGGAAGCCAGAATATTGAAGTGATTCAAGGTGATGTGCTGAGACCTCAGGATTTCGACAGTCTTACCTTTGAAGCTGATGTAATTGTCAGTAATCCGCCTTATATCAAAAGTGAAGAAATAGCTGAGCTGCAGAGCGAGGTACAAAAAGAGCCGTTAATGGCGCTTGATGGCGGTAAGGATGGCTATGATTTTTACAGAGTAATCTGCAGAAAATGGCATAACCACCTGAAAAAAGGCGGTCTTATAGCTTTTGAGTGTGGTGAGAATCAGGCTGAATACATTTGTGCCCTTTTTGATAAAGAGCTTTTCAGCACCGAAATCTGCAAGGATATTTACGGTGTTGACAGATTTGTTTTAGGAAGGATGAAAGCATAATGATTTTTGATTTAATCCGCAACGGTCTTTCCATGGACCTTATTGTTAATTTATTGGCAAGAGTGTTTATTATTTTCTGCGTTCTGCCTTTTCATGAGTTTGCACATGCTTTTGTTGCTCAGAAATTCGGCGACGATACTGCACGTCTCAGCGGCAGACTTACACTTAACCCTCTTGCACACGTTGACCCCTTTGGAGCACTTATGATAATTATTGCCGGTTTCGGATATGCTAAACCCGTACCTGTAAACGTTGGTAAATTCAAAAGAGGAAAGAGAAAACAGCAGATGGCTCTTGTTGCACTTGCGGGTCCTGTTTCAAATATTATTATGGCGTTTATTTCGATGATGATATTTGTAGGAATCCATCGTATTACTAATTTTTCAAGCGAAATGGCCTATTACCTTTATCTGTTCTTTTTCTACGCTTGCAGTGTCAACATTTCACTTGCTGTTTTTAACCTTATACCAATTCCGCCCCTTGACGGTTCAAGAATTCTTAATGCAGTTTTACCTGACAAGTATTACTATAAATTAATGCAGTATGAGCGCTACATTATCATGCTTGTTTTTGTTCTTATTTTTACAAACGTTCTTGACGGTCCTATAAGTATTGCTTCAAGTCTTATCTTTAATGCTCTTAACGCAGTGGTTGAGGGAATTTATAACATATTCTGACAGGTGTTTTATGGAAAAAATACAATACAAACTTGATGTATTTGAAGGACCTATGGATCTTCTGCTGCATCTCATAAGTAAACACAAATTGAATATTAACGACATACCGATTTTTGAGCTTGTTGAGCAGTACACCGACTATGTAAGACAGATGGAAGAAGCTGATATGGAAATTGCAAGCGATTTTCTTGAAATGGCAGCAAGACTGGTATATATTAAGTCTGTAGCTCTTCTTCCGGTTCACGAAGAAGCTGAAGAGTTAAAGAAAGAGCTTTCAGGTGAACTGATTGAATATCAGACCTGTAAGCAGATGGCTGCTGAAATCGGTAAGCAGGCTGATGGATTTGATTTCTTTTACCGTTCAACTATGCCTATTGAGGTCAATCATAAGTATGAACGGATTCACGAAAGCGAGCTTCTTATTAAATCGTACTTTGCAGCAGTCGGCAGGGGAAAACGCAAATTACCGCCGCCCTTTGATGCGTTTAAGGTTATTGTTCAAAAGAAAATCGTGTCTGTTGGTTCAAGGATTTCAGGCATTTTCTCAAAGTTTGCATTCTCTTCAAAGAGAAAACTGAAGGATTTTTTCAGTGATTCAAAATCCCGTTCAGAGGTTGTTGCAACCTTCCTTGCAATTCTCGAGCTTGTTAAAGCAAACAAAATTGTTGCAGACGGTGACGGTGAAGAAATAACTATTGAAAAAGTTGAAGGTGCAGAAATTGATGAAAGTGAGTTCATCAGCGATTTTGAAAGTGAAAGTGAGGTAAAGGATAATGAGTAATACTGAACTTTTGGCGATGCTCGAAGCGGTGCTTTTCGCTGTAGGTGAACCTATTGAAGGCGAAAAAATTGCACATGCTCTCGGAATCGACTTGATTGTAATTGAAAAAGCGATGGAAGAACTTAAGGAAAGATATGATGAAACAAGCGGTCTTTGTCTGCTGACTCTCGACAGTAAATATCAGCTCTGCACTAAAAAATGCTTTGCTGACAGTATAAGAAGTGTAATTGAAATCAAGAAAAACGCTCCTCTTTCTCAGGCAGCTCTTGAAGTGCTTGCAATTATTGCTTACAATCAGCCTGTAAC
>JBGVGM010000010.1:0-10642 GCA_045121655.1 Acutalibacteraceae bacterium
AACTGCTTCCATTCTTAAGGGACCGAGTTCAAGAGCGTCTGCGATAATATAGTCAAATTTCAGCACCCAAGTACCCTTTGTGTTTATGGAAAAAGCGGGAATCTGCATTTGCTTAACCTTGTTCTTCCAAGGCGTTTCAAAGTTCTTTGCTATTAAAGATATTCTTTCAAGGTTGTCAGCACTTATTACACTTGCATTACATATGGCAAATATGTGTATGTTTTTAATATGACTGTAAAACCAACCTCTGCCGTCTTCTGCTACAAGCTCAGGGAAATCTTTATGTAAATGCTTGAAGTTTACATCTGAACCGTCCTTTTCTTCGGGTATACTGCACCATGCACAAAGGGCGTTTCTCGCATATTCAATTCTGTCATAAGGATTTCCGTCCTTTATGCTTCCGTCGGTATTGTGAAAAAGATAACCTCTTGCAATTACTGTGAGTATTCTGCCGAGACCTTCATATTCGGTCAATGTTTTAAAGCTGAACCTGCCGAGAAATGAAAGGTCTTTTTTGTTTATGCAAAAGTATGAGGGCTTATTTACATAGCTCTGAAACTCTTTCCATTCATTTGTCATTACCATAACCTCCACTTCTTCTTTTTTGTTTCCTCGGGCAAAATGTTTTTATCAATGGTTAACCGTAATACGGTGTCCGGTAAAACCTCAAGAGCATACTTCCTTTTACCGAGAGCTACAGCACATTTTACCACATCCTCGGGATTGAGCGGTGGTGCGGCATCTCTTGTTCTTATGGGAAACATTATATGCTTACAGTTGGCGATAATCTGATTTTTAGCATCGGCGGTATGCTTTATGCCTGAAACCATAGACTTCATCTGAGGTGTATCTCCCTTTTGAGAAAGATAGTTTTTCTTCAGACTTCTGTTGCGGTGCATATCATCAAAATCACTGATAACATCACCAAGCATACGGTAACCGCCACATCTGAAATCACAGAAAAGACGGACAATGTCAGAATCCCATACGGTGTCTGTAATTTCATAAAACCTTCTCACTCTTTCTTCGGGAGGTGTAAACTGCCAATCTCCTGCAATGAGCTGTTGTCTTGCCAGACGCACCTGATAACTGCTCATTTTATCAAAGGCGGTATAAATCTCATCAACGGAAAATTCCTTTTCCTGACCCCGTGACATAAGAATACGGTAAACATCATTTTGCCGCTTCATATCTTTTTCGGTATGAGTCAAAAAGCGTATTCGTTTAAGTGCAGTTTCGTAATCGGATATCAGAGATTTAACCCTTTGGAGGGTGGTACTGTCAAGCTTTTCTTTCCAATCAGGGTCTGAGGCAAAGTTGAAAAGCTCGCTGTCTTTTGCAGGTTTGTCAGTTGCCTTTTCTGTTTCCATAGCCATACTGTATGCATAATACGGCAGCTTCTCAAGGTTTGATGTAATGAAGTCCCAATTAGTGCAACCAAAGTATTTTGCAATCTTCTGTGCTTTTGTAGGCTCGTACCATTCTGCATTATCACCTTGGTCAAAAATATCCTTGTATTTAAGGAAACGGCTTCTTTTTATGTTCCTTGCTTCAAGGTACGATGATAAATCAGGCTTGATGCCGCTTTTGGCAGAATCTATTTCAAGTCCTGTCAGAATTGCGAGGGTTTCAACCTCTTCAAGAACGGCTTTTCTTTCTTCGTCGGTAATGCTTTCATCGTAAGCTATTACACCTCTGCTGAGAGCCGCATTACTTATCTGACCTACACGGGAAGAGAAGGTAGCTTTAACCGTAGCAAATCTTGCTTCCCAGTCATTTGCATCAGAAATCAAAGGCTCGGCAGTAGGTATTTTAAGCACGGGAAGTACTGTACTGCTTCTTTTTACACAAGCATTTACAAGCGGGTCTGCAACGGTTTTAATCATATCACCGTCATAATCGGCTCCGCCAAGACGTTCGGGGATGAGAGAACGGGAATCAACCATAATTACATAGTGAAGATGTGAAAGGTATCTTTTACGAAACTCACCTACATCCTTTAAGGGTATTGCAATAACCTCTTCATTTCTTGCTATATGAGGACTGCGAAGAAGAGTATAACTATCATTTTCTTTGTATGTAGGCATAGGAGCATACATCTGATTATCGTGAAGCTTTTCTTTTTTGAGTTTCTGATATGCGTCTGTTTCACCCTCGGAAGAGTGAGCTATATATGCAAGAAGCTTCATAAGGTCATCGGAAAGATAACGGTTATCACCGGGTACTAAAAGCTTGCCCATAGAGTATTTATCTGCGATGCTTTCAGCCTTATCTGAAAGCTCTATCTGAAACATAGGCTCACCCATAAAGAGAGGATTTTTGCGGATGATGTCCGAATAAACATCACCTTTTCCAAGAAGATAATCTTTCCGCGCTTCACGGTTACCTATGAAGCTGAAATATGCACTTTCTGTTGTTTTGGTAATCCAATTTTGCTTTTCTGCTTCAGGAGCTTCTTTCCACCCCAAAGGTAAATCGGTCGGACGGAATTCATCATTCATTATTGCAAGAGTATTGAGGAACTGATAATTAAGCTCAATAGTATCGGGAGTATATTCTCTGTCCTTGCCTGAAACATAAAGGGCGTGCTTGTACTTTCTGCATCGATACATATACTCTTTCCAGGAAAGACCGTTTTCCGTCATCCAACCGAAGCCCTTGAACATACTTTTGGTAAGGATAATATCAACATCGGCAGGATTATGCTTAACACCGAAAATATCAGTGATAAACGGTACACCGAGCTCACTGAAAAGCGAAGCAAAATCCACCTCGTGAACTACCCCCCTTATATACGGCAGACGAATCTGAAATGAGTGGTGTCCTGCTTCAAGTTTTCTTGCGAGCCTTGGTGAAATCAGACCTTCACCGTCAAATTCAGTTATCTTGACATCTGTTTTCTTCTGTACTCTTGTGTACGTGCGTACAGGATTATCTGTACCGTCATCAGCTACGGTAATAATATCAACGTCTTTTACAACGGATTCGGGATTATCAATAACGATAATTCTCTTTTCGGAAAGGATGTCTTCATCGTTATATCTTTTGCCGCTTGTGAAAAGCAGAGCGTTATATGCGTAAAGCTTACTGAGCTGACACTTGCCGATAGTCATACCCAGCATCATTCTTTCCTTAAGTGCCTCATAAATATCCGAGCGTACAAATGAAAGTCTGTTGTCACGGCTCATGGATGCAGAGCGTTCAAAGGCGATATATGTCATATCCTCTTTGCCGAAATTAATCTTTATACCCTTCGGCTTGAACATCTCTTTTGCAAGCTCCTGCAATTCAAGTATTCTGCCGACAGACATACGGTTAAATATACCCGAGAAATCAACATACACAAAAATATCACGAAGAGCCTCACACAGAAGCTCACTGTTACGAAAATCGTCACCGTAAAGGATACACATAGCCTGATGAAAAATCGGGCAGTCATCCTGCAGAGTATTTTCTGTACGATATTCATTCGGTATAGATGTTGAATCAAAACAGAAATCATATCCGTCATCGGTTTTGCGGGCGGTTGAAATTATACTGAGTGCCGAAATTTCAGGTATCAGATATTTTTTATTTTTCATACTGTTCTCCCTGATAATTATTGATTGTTTTCAGTATATCACAGGGAAATATATATTGCAATCGTTATTATACTAACTGCCCCCACCAAATAGGTTTTGGTATATTAGAGAAAGTCAAAAAGGCAAAGAAAAACTGCTCTCACGGGGAGAGCAGTCAATAATGAATGTTAATGATTGATTATTTGAGAGAGAATTCTCCCTTAAAACCATTATAACTGTCTGCAAAAACGATATCACCATTATCATTTGCGGTTAAAGCACTAGAGGGTGAAGAACTAGATTCAAAAGCCATAAGGGAAATTTCCATATTGGTAAATGCTTTAAGGTCTGTATAATCATACAAAGCATAAAGCACTCCGTCTTTAACAAAACAACTTTCAGACATGCCGTAACTTGTAAGTGCACGTATTTCCTGTCCGTCTGCAACGGGGATTATATGAATGGGATTGCCGTCAAGAATATCAAGTGCTATACCGTCGTTTCTATAGATTGCATATACAGCATATGTTCTTCCTTCATTTGTTGTTATACCGTCAATTTCATAAATACTTTCACCCTGTGCTGTTCCCATAAATGTAACACAATAATCCTTGCCTTTTATTGTTTCAGGCTCAAAATCTGATTTTTCAAAAAGAACAGCGAGCTCTTTATTGCCAAAATGGTTTGCTACATCAGAAGATGACAGGTATGAAATCATTGCAAAGGCACTTAACGATAAGGTCATAATTATTGCAGCTGCTAAAGCTACAGTTTTAATAAACTTTCTTTTGTTTGTCATAAAAACATTATCCTTTCTTTCAGCCGCCTGTGTTAGCAGAGACACAGTGTTTTCCTTAAAAGTATCAGTAAAACGGGTATCAGAAAGTTCTTCTTTGTATTTCTCTTTGAATGTCATAAATCAAACTCTCCTTTAAACATGGTTTTTAAAATTTTCCTACCTCTGGAAAGACGTGTTCCCACAGTTGCAAGCGGTAGTTGTAATATTGAAGCTATTTCTTTCAGTGAATATTCTTCATAATAATATAAGTGTATTATTATTCGATATTTTTCTTCAAGATTGAAAACACATTCCAAAACACTATTATCTGTGTTCCGTGAATCATCAATTTGGTTATATAGGATATCCTCACAAATAGGCAGGTTCTTTCTTTCAGAAGATTTCAGCATATCTTTAGCTGTGTTTATTGTAACTCTTATAAGCCATGCTTTTTCATGTTCTTCACTGTTGAAAACAGGTCTTTTTCGTATATAATTCAAAAAAGCTTCCTGCACGACATCTTCAGCATCTGCAGTTGACTTTAAGATAGAGTATGCAGCATTAAGCATTGCATCGCTGTAATTTTCTACTGCCTTTTCTATGTATTCATTACCGGTAAAAGAATACATCTCAAAACCTCCTTTCACCTACAAAACGAATAAAAAGCGATATTTTTTTCATTTTCATAAAAATTAATACTAATAATAACAATTATACGCCTACATAACAAAATAAATCAATCTTAGTACATACACTTGTTACTTCATAAGTAACAGGTGTTTTTTATACCTAAAATCCTTAATTCCGGTATATGAGTACTGCGACACATTTTTGGTAACTGAACGCATTGAACAGTTACCACTTTTTATCTAAGTTATCATTTTGATAATTTGGGATTTTTACATCAGGAATTCTGGTAGATGGCTAAAACAGCCACTAACCAACACTACATACAAAAATATTTTACAGAAACGGTGATCCCCGCAATTTATCACCTTGAAGCCAAAGTCATAACCCGTGGTGTAGGTCGCTCAGCCGTAGCCGCAAGTGCATATATGAGCTGCAGTGAAATCACTAACGAATATGACGGAGTAAAACACGATTACACCAAGAAAGGCGGACTTGTCTATGAGAAAATCTTTCTCCCGTCACACGCTCCGCCTGAATGGTGCAACAGAAGTAAGCTATGGAATGCAGTTGAAGAAACAGAGAAAACAAGAGACAGCCGTTTGGCAAGGGAGTTCATTGTTGCTCTGCCTGTTGAAGTCAGCCGTGAAAGGCAGATTGCAGAGGCAGAAGAATTTGCAAAGGCTCTTGTAGATGACGGAATGTGTGTTGATGTCTGTATTCACGATACGGACGAAGGCAATCCTCACGCTCATATTATGACAACTGTCAGGCCGTTAAATCCTGACGGTACTTGGCAAAGAAAAACCGAAAAAGAATATTTGTGTATCAGAGACGGTAAGGAACAAGGCTTTACCGCCTCTGAATTTTTATCTGCAAAAAATGAGGGATGGGAAAAGCAATATCAATATTATGTTGATGGTAAGAAGGACTATCTTCCACCGTCAAAGGCTGACGGTTATGAGAGAGTAAACAAATACCCGAAAAGCACAAAGTACGGAAGACAGAATCCCATAAGCGAGCGTTGGAACAGTGATGAGCAGTTATTTAAATGGAGAAAGCTGTGGGCAGATATTGTCAACCGTGATTTAGAAGAAAAGAACATTGAGCCTATTGACCACCGCAGCTTTGCAGCAAGAGGAATACTTTTGCAACCGACAATTCACGAGGGTGTTTCAAGTAAGAAGCTGAAAAAGAAAGGCAAAGTCACACAGAGAATGAGAATCAACATTCTCATCCGTAAAGATAACAGCCTGATTATTAGTCTTCGCAAAACTGTTCAGGCACTTACAGAGCTTGTGATCACTGCGGTAAAGCTGCTCATACCTGCACTTGCAGATGCTCTTGAAGGTATACGTGTCGGTATGATTATCCTTGAATGTGAAAGAAAGAGCATTAACAAAATGAAGCATCAGGCTATGAATGAGGTCCGTGATGCTGATGAGTTTTATGTGTACTTCCATAAGCTACAGGAAGATATTAAAGCAACCGAAGAAAAACTCAAAGAGGCAAAGAAGAAGCTGAAGCTTACTCCCAAGGTTATGAAGCAGAAGTACAACTCGGCAAAATGTGAGGTTGGTCACTATGAATTTGAGCTTAAAGAGTTGAAATTCAAAATGCAGAATATTCTCTCACAAAATGAGTGCGAAACCGAACAGGATATTGTTAATGCAAAGTCTTACTTTGAGAAAATGCGTCAGTTTGAAATCCCGAAGCTTGAAGCCGAAGAAAAGAGGATGGAAGCAGAAATTCAAAAGACACTTGTTCAGTATCAAGAAACCGAAAAGCAGGCTGATGAAGCAGATACAGAGGAATTGAAAGCCGAGAGGATGAAAATCCGCCCCGAAAAAGAGAAAGAGGCAAGGCAAAAGGCTGAAGCAGATTATAACATCAGCGAATACGATTTCAACCGAGGCGTTGATGCCGTTTCAAAGCTCATAGGTGAGCCGCCACCTAATTATCTTAGTCCGTATAAATGAAGAACTGACAAAATTTCATAAAGAAGTTTTGAACAATCTTAACAGTGTTCACGGTGCGTTACTCCGTATGAACAGAAGCATACAAGCAGAGGGTGCTTTTGGCACAATCAAATGGAACAGGGCTTACAAAAGAGCGCGCAGAAGAGGTTTAAAAGGTGCAATTTTAGAGATTTCTATGATTTCTTGTTATTAACGAGTGCCTTAAAATGCTGACGGATGAAAAGATGCAATATATCGCTAAAAGGATATCGGAGGAGTGCAACAGAAATCCCGATAATCTCTCTATCAAAAATCTCAAAAGCTCAATCAAAGAAATTGATGAAGCCATTGAAAATATGTGGTTATCCATTGAAAAAGGTGGAGATGCAGTAGCACTTACAGAGCGAATCAACCGCCGTCAGGCAGAAAAAGAAGAGCTTGAGGAACAGCTCGCTATTGAACAAAACAAGAGAGTGCTTCTCAGTGAAGTTCAGATATTAGCATTTCTTAATTATGTCTGCGAGATGCCCGGTGATGATATGGCAAAACGCAGAGCAATCATCAATATCTTTGTGCATTCGGTTTATCTGTATGATGACCATCTGACACTGATTATCAATGCAAGTAATAAGCCAGTCACTATAGATGACATTCCGCTTGATGATATTGAAGCAACCTTCAACGGCGAAAAATCAGCCATGGAGCAATGTTCGAACACCTCGGACATTGTTCCACCAAAAATCGGCGAGTTCAAACTCGTCGATTTTTCATTTATGTCCGAAGGACATAACTTTGTTTTGCGACCGTTGGGAGCAAACTTCGTTTCGACATAGACGAACTTCATTTTGTCGTACATAAATGAATGAAGTTGACTTGCGGCAAATGAAGTGACTTTGCCAATGAGGTTGCTTGATAATGAATGATAAAAGCTAAATCCTTGACTCACCAGATAACCTTTGATTTTTAGAACCTAAAGCATCTTTCTTGTGTTGAAAATTAATTTTTCCTATGCTATAATCTTTTCGTTACATTAAATTTGAATTCAGGAGAAAGATTATGCCATACTTATTTACTCACTTTAAAGAAAAGCTTACCACCGACGGTGAGCAGGTCTACTTCGCACTCAGCCGTGACGGCTTCAACTGGACTCAGGTCAACGGGGGAGAGCCTATCCTTACAAGCACAATGGGTGCAAGGGGTTGCCGTGATATTGAAATTGTGCGTATGAAAGACGGCTCTTTTGTAATCCTCACCACTGACGAGTGTATTGTCAACCGTATGGACGAAAACTATCAGGTTAACTGGAAAATGGTCAACCGTACAGGCAGTAAATGTCTTTCAATGTGGAAAACAAAAGACCTTGTGAGCTTTTCAGAGCAGAAAAGAATCTACTTAGGCAGAGATGATTTCGGCTGTCTCTGGGCACCTGAGGTGTTCTATGATGAAATCAACGACGAGTATATGATTCACTGGGGCTCGACAGTAGCAGAGGATGACTACAGCCATATGTCAATATACTGCTGTACAACCAAGGATTTTGAAAGCTTCAGCGAACCCAAGCTCTTCTTTACAAAGGATAACGAGATTCTCGATACCCACATACGCAAAGTAGGGGATACATATCATATGTTCTATAAAAACGCAGAGCGCCCTTCAATGAATATGCACGCAACTGCCGAAAACCTCTACGGTCCTTATAAGCACGATGAGAAATTTGAAAAGTATATGGCTACTCTGGAAAAGCCGGGAAGCTATGAGGCTCCCACAACTTTGGTTCTTCCTGACGGAAGATGGTGCCTTATGCTTGACTTTTTCGGTTGTGAAAAGCCAAAGATGGGGTATGTACCCTTTGTTTCCTCAAAGCCCGGTGGCAGCAATTTTACAATGAGCAAGGAGAGCTTTTCTTTTCCTTACGGCTTCAAGCACGGCGGTATTGTTGAAATCACCGACGAGGAGTATGAAAGAGTAAAAAAACACTACGGGTAATATACAGACTGAATAAAAAACACAGCGATTAAATCAATAATGATTTGTCGTTGTGTTGTTTTAATTGTTTTTAATTGTTTCTAAGAACTCTTATTGAAAAAATGAATAATCTGAAACAAAATCGACATTTTCGTCAAAATGTATAAAAACTCTGTAGGTTTTTAGTTGGTTTTACTTTTGAAGGCGATTAGTTAACCTTTTTTTAACAAATAGTGTGCAAAAAAGTAAATAAGTGTATGTTAGAAAATATATTGATTATTTTTGGCTTTTGGCCAATGTTAATTTAAAGGAGATGTAAACTATGTTACCCGCACCACAGAATACCAACTGCTACGAGTACCTCAGAATGTGTACAGAGATCTATGACGACGTATGGATGATGCAGCACTTCGGCGTAAGATACAAGCGCTCAAAGATTTTTGACGATATCGAGGCTCTTGCAGCTTATTTCCAGAACGAAATGGGACTTCGCAAAGGTGACGTTTTCACAATCTTCATGCCCACAACCGTTCAGAGTATTATCGCATTCTATGCTCTTAACAAAATCGGCGTAATCACAAGCTTTGTTCATCCTCTTATGGGACCGGACTACCTTAAGGAGCAGCTTGAGGCTCTTCGTTCAAAGGGTGTTATGGTTCTTGATCTTCTCGTTAAGGATCATATCGGTGTTATCAATGATTCAGGTCTTCCCTGCATCGTATGTAACAGCTCAGACTATTCAGAAGGCTTCAAGAAGTACGGCTGTAAGGTTGGCGAAGGTCTTGTAAAGGCTATCTATACTAAGTACAACAACGCTGTATACTACAAAGATGTTGTAAAGACAACAATGAGAGTTGTAGGCGAAATCAACAATGCTGACGATATTGCTGCTTACCTTAACGGTGGTGGTACAACAGGTAAGAGCAAGACAATCAAGCTTACCTCAAGATCAATCAACGAGCTTACATGCAGAGTTTCAGATATAGATGAGATTCACGATCCCGGTGAAGAAGCAGAGGTTATCGTACTTCCTCTCTTCCACTGCTTCGGCCTTATTATCGCTGTACATATGGCTCTTTGCAACAGCGCAAGAATTATTCCCATGATGCAGTTCGATGCAAAAATCTTCGTTAAGCTTATGAAGCAGAACAAAATCGTCGGCTTCGGCGGTATTCCTCTTATGTTCCAGAAGCTTATGAAGCAGAAGGGCTTTGACGGTCCTCACCTCAAGAACGTCAGACTTATGTTCTGCGGCGGTGACGATATTTCAGACGGATTTATTGACGAATATAACTCATACTTTGAAAAATGGGGCGCAACAGGTAGACTTCGTCAGGGCTACGGTCTTACAGAAATCGGTTCAGTTTGCTGCACAAACACAAACGACGACTTCAAGCGCGGTTCAATCGGTAAGGCTCTTCGTGGCGTAAAGGTTGAAATCTGGGATGACGACCACAAGAAGGTTCCCAACGGCACAGTTGGTGAATTTGCAATTTCAGGTCCCACAATCATGAAGGGCTACTATATGGAAGGCGAAGCTGAAGACTACGGTCTTTACACCGATGAAAACGGTGAAAAGTGGGTTCTTTCAGGCGACCTCGGTTATCAGGACGACGACGGATTCTTCTTCTTCTCAGGCAGAAAGAAGAGACTCATCATCATCTCGGGCTACAACGTATATCCCACAGATATCGAAAAGCTTGTTGGTGAAATGGACGAAATCAAGGAATGCTGTGCAGTACAGGGCTGGGACA
>JBGVGM010000011.1:0-14742 GCA_045121655.1 Acutalibacteraceae bacterium
AGTTCATGTTAAAGACAAGAATTATTACGGGTGCAGGGATAACGGTTGTTCTGGCACTCGTTATGCTGTTTTCTCACATACCGTGGGTGTTGAGTACCGTTATCGCCTGTCTCAGTATGCAGGCGATTTACGAGTTTTACAGGGTAGTTGGTTTAAAGAGCAACAAACTATTGTACGGCGTAAGCTGTGTCGTTTCGCTCTTGTTATCAATAGTTGACATTCCGGGATATGACTATATCGTCGTTTTCCTCTTTGTATCAGCAGTTTCCATATTTCTCTATTTTATGTTGAACGTCAAGACACTGAATAGAATTGAACCGTGGATGGCGATATGCGTTGCTGTGATGATCGTTTGCTTTTTCAAGTGTATGACCGGCATTCGTGCGATGGATAAAGGCGTATATCTTTTGGGAATGACAGTCCTCGTTCCGGTTATTACAGATATATTTGCATACTTCATTGGCAGAGGTTGTGGCAAGCATAAACTGGCACCTTTTATAAGCCCTAAGAAAACGGTAGAAGGCAGTATCGGTGGAACGGTATTTGCTGTAGTCATTCTTATGTTAGTAGCGTTTATACTGAACATCATAAATATTTTGCAGGTTAATTACACGGCTTTGATCATTTATTTGATATTGGCTTCAGTCATAGGCCAGTTTGGAGATTTGGCATTATCAAGTGTCAAACGAATTGTCGGTGTTAAGGACTACGGCAATCTTCTTCCCGGACACGGCGGTATTCTGGACCGCTTTGATAGTCTGCTTTTTGTGTTACCGTTTACATACTTATTTTTTAATTTGGTGGGAAATATAATTATTTAAAGGAAGTGCTTTGAATTGAAAAAATCCACAAAAAATATTTTAATCGGCGCAGGGATTGCGACTGCAGGTGCGGCGGCTTTTGGTTTGATTCATCACTATACGACTAAGTATCTGATGAAACTTGCCATTGACCGTGAAGGCCCTAAAAGTGCTCAAAAAGACAAGGAAAAGCTGATGGCATCCGGCGACCTTTCGGAAACGGTTGCATCTATTATGGAAGCTGCAAAGGTGCTCGAAGAAACCGAGCACGAACAGGTTGAAATCACCGCACAGGACGGGACGCCCCTTGTCGGTCATTGGTTCTGTCCCGAAAATGCAAAAAGAATCATCGTGGCAATGCATGGTTGGCGTTCGAATTGGTCGCAAGACTTCGGTGCTATCGCTCCTTTTTGGTTCGATAACGATTGTGCCGTTCTCTTTGCCGAGCAACGCGGTCAAGGTAACAGTGGCGGCGAGTATATGGGCTTTGGACTTTTGGAACGGTATGACTGCCTTGATTGGATAAATTGGGTAAATGAGCGTACCGAGGCAAAACTGCCGATCTATCTCGGCGGCGTGTCGATGGGTGCTACCACCATTCTTATGACGGCGGGCTTTGATCTGCCTGAAAATGTGAAAGGCATCGTTGCTGATTGTGCCTTTACCTCTCCGCACGCTATTTGGAAGCACGTGGTTGAAAATAATTTCAAGCTTCCGTTTGGCTTATACAGTAAAGCCGCTAAGGATATTTGCGAAAAAAGAATTCAAATGTCCTCCGATTCCTACTCCACCACCGAGGCTCTTTCAAATTGCACCGTACCGATACTCTTTATTCACGGCACAGAAGATAACTTTGTGCCCATTGAAATGAGCTATGAGAATTATAAGGCTTGTGTATCCGAAAAGCGTTTGTTCGTTGTCCCCGGTGCCGAACACGGTATGAGTTATCTTGTGGATAAAAACGGCTATGAAACAGCAGTAAAACAATTCTGGAATGTCTTTGATGCTGTTTGAAAATTATGATATAATGTTAAAAACGAACATCAGCGGAGGACGTTATGAGCGATAAAAAGAAACAATTATGGCAGACGGTTAAATTCACTCTTTTTTCCATCTCAGCAGGAGTGATTCAAATCGGCTCGTTTGCCGTGCTTGAAATATTTATTAAGGAGTATTGGATTCCATATCTGATTTCTTTAGTGCTGTCAATTTTGTGGAACTTTACGCTAAACCGCCGGTATACTTTTAAGTCGGCGGCAAACATTCCCGTTGCAATGGCAAAGGTGTTTGGCTTTTATTTGGTGTTCACACCGTTGTCTACATATCTCGGCAATTTAGCTGAAGGTGCAGGCGTAAACGATTTTGTGATTTTAATCATAACAATACTTGCGAATTTTGTATTGGAGTTCCTTTTCTGCAAGTTTGTTGTGTATCGAGGAAAAGAAGATACATTGAAAAATAGCAGAAATTGCAATATAATATAGTAAAATAATCTATAAGGGAGTTTTGAGCATGGACATTCTCAAAAAAATTTGGTTTTACTCTTTTAAGGTTGAAAAGAAAAATGTATCTTCACTGGTTGTAAATCTTATTGTATGGGTGGTTGCGGCCTTCATTGCAGGTGCTGTACTTTGGTTGGCATCGGCACTCACTGGATGGATACCTTTGATTGGTAGCTTAATAGGAATTCTTGTTGGAATAGTTGGCAGTGCTGTAGAGCTTTACAGTTTAATTGGTATTGTGCTTTCTATTCTTGTTTTCGTAGATGTTCTTAAGGATTAATCTTGTAATTATGAAAAGTGTCGCTTTTTGCGGCACTTTTACTATTTATATCAAAAAATGCTGGACTTGTGAAAGGTATTGTGGTATGTGTTTGTGTTGCAAAAGGAGGTGCAACGCACATGACAACACTTGAAGATTTGTACTACGGCAACATTAGTCCACATGAAAGGTATATCAAGCGAGGGACGAGAGTGGACAAACTCGTCAAGCTGATATGCAAGAACGAAGAAGAACTTAATGCAGGACTCACAGAAAAACAAAAAGAAACCTTTGAAAAGTTCAAAGACTGTCAGGGCGAACTGTCCTGCATCACCGAGCGTGAGGCATTCAGTTCGGGATTCATCCTTGCCGCTCGAATAATGGTGGAAGTGATGCAAGGCTTGGAGGAGGTCGAGGATATATGAAGAAAATCATAATCCTTCTTCTCTGCTGTGGGGTGCTCGTGAGTATGGTAGGATGCGGTTGTAACACCGCACAGCCTCCTATCGAAAGTCCACCGACAATAGCATCTGAAACGGCGATAATAGAAATTCCAATCGAAACAACATCGCCCGTAACGGTGGTAGAGCCGACAGAGAAAGAAAAAGAGCATACCCCGACCGTGAGCACGGTTCAGGCAACCGAGCCGACTGTGACCGCCACAGAGCCTACAACAACAGCAAAACCAAAGGATGAACCCAAGCCTACGAAAGCCCAAAAACCGACCGAGTCATCGGCGGCGGAAAATACTGAATCCAATGAAGAAACATCGCCAAAAGCTGAAGAACCCCAAGAAGAAATATATGTGGGCATTGAGTGGTCGGAGGTTGATCCTGCGGATATCGAAAGGCTTGTTGTGGAAAAGGTTAACGCCTATCGTATAGCACAGGGCAATACGGCAGCTACGATGCTCCCCGGACTGACCGAAGTGGCACGGTACAGAGCAAACGAGCTTACAACTAACTTTGAACACCGCACGGAACAACACGTTAGTACGGAACTTAAATACGGACAATTCATTGACCTTGCCCCTTACGGTATACCCGATGACAGTTATTACAAAGGATACAGTCGTGAAGCCATCGGTATGGGAGATTGGTTTGGCACAGCAGAAAGTATGTCCGACCGCATAGCAGATGGCTTCCATTACAGCAAAGGACACTGGTCGTATATCGGTAGCTCCAATTATCCGTACATCGCTGTAGGCGTAACCAAAGCCAACGATAAATGGTATGTATGCATACTAATGAGCGACGAAAACTACGGCGGGTAAAGCAAATATAAGGCGATTTATGGCGGGTGTGTGTTCAGACGAGTAAACACTCGCCCTTTCTTTTCAAGCGCCACACAGGGCAATAAAACGCCACGAATCGCCACAGACTTATCCTTTTTAACAACACTCTCAAATGAAATATATAAGTAACTTCTATCGCAAGTTTTTAAAACTTGCGATATTTTTTTGTAAAAACAAGGCTCCAAAACTGTATTTTTTGGACACTTAGTGGGGTGAATAAAAAATCTTATTAAAAAGCACTGGTAGAAAGTATTATTTTCGGACGATAAGCGGAGGGGATAATTTTTATAAAAAACGGTCTACAAAACGTTAATTTCTCAACATTATATGAAAGGGTAAATTTTTCTTAAAAATGGGTCTCCAAAATTGTAATTCCCAGACGATATATAGAGGGTAATAAAAAGTTGTTTTCTATGCAAGTAAGTAGCAAATCTGTAAATAATCTGTGAATTATTTTAAAAAACACCTTATCAAAACCTCGTTTTCCGGACACTTAGTAGGAGGATAAATTTACATAACTGAAAGGAGTGTTAAAAAATGAATACAGTCAATGAAAAATCTTTAGTAACGGAGATGGTAAAACACAAGAACTTTTTTATGGTATCAAATCGGATATTTGAATTTGATTTGAAGCCGAAGGATTTCACTGTTTACTGTTGCCTTGTACGTCACTGTGATAATGATGATCATTCCTGTTTCCCTTCACGGAAACTCATCGCAAAGGAATGTGGAATTGACAAAAAGACAGTGGATGCAGCTATGAAAAATCTTGAAGACCGTGGTCTTGTAAAGAAGGTTCATCGCAAACATTCTGACGGCAGCAAACGAAGTAATTTATATTACGTCACCCGACTGTTTGAGTAGTTCTAAAAAGGTATGGGTGTAGCGTGAGAACTTCTTATCATTAACTAAACCCATAGAACTAAACTAAGTTACTACAACAGAAGATAAAGAATATATAGCAATGATAGAGCCGAATGAATTGAGATGTTGAATGTGAGGATGCGGCATAAAACAATGCTTTTTTCTTTTTCTGCTGTAGGTGTTAAAGCAGATATTTCGCATGTGCGAAAAAAAGCAGGAGAAAGGAGCAACCCCTGTTGTTTGGGGATGCCCCGATCAGGACGGACGGCAATGCCGACCGTTAGGGCGTTTGCGGGCTTTTAGTTTTATTTTTGCAGGGTCGCTCCTTGATGTGCTAATTCAAGATATAGGTGGCTCCTTGTTGGGAAAACCGCCGAAATTACGGCATTTTTATAGGGGTTGCTAATTTTAAAGGAGGAAATATGAATAACAATCAGAAAAACAAAGTTAGAATTCCAAGTGGCAAAGAATATGATGCTAAAACAGCATTAAATATTCGCCGCAGACAGAATATCGAAATAAAGGATAAAAAGTTAGTCACAACAAGCAGATATAAAATCAAAGGTATGCAATATAAAGTAAACTCAATATTCGATCTCGAAAATGTTCGTGATAGCGAGGAAGGTCTCAAAAGACTTATGGTGAGTGATGCAAATAAGGCGTCATAATCGCTGGACTTTTGAACCGGTTTGGAGTATTGTTGTGGTGCAGAAATCTATATAACTGCACCAAGCACTCTCAATCGGTTTGACATTTACAAGGAGGTAAAATAATTATGCCAAACCAATTGAATGATAAAATCACAGCATTATATTGCAGACTCTCTCAGGAAGATGAGAAAAAGGGTGACAGCGATAGTATCGTAAACCAAAGAGATATGCTTACCAGGTACGCCAAAGAAAACGGATTTTGTAATGCAGAAGTATTTATTGATGACGGATACTCAGGTGTGAGTTTTAATCGCCCAGGCTTTCAAAGCCTGCTTGAACTGATGGAGAACGGAAAGGTTGAAACGCTTATCACTAAAGATCTGTCACGTCTCGGTAGAAACTATCTTGAGGTAGGTCAGTATACCGAAATAATGTTTCCAAGATGGAACGTTCGGTACATTGCCATCAATGATAATTACGATTCGCTTTACACCGAAGGCAACGAACTTGCTCCCTTCAAAAATCTTTTCAACGAATGGTATGCAAGAGATACAAGCAAGAAAATCCGCGCAGTATTAAAAGCAAAAGCGGAACGCGGTGAACGCATTGGAACATCAATCCCTTACGGATACAAACGTGATCCGGAGCACAAAGGTAAATTGCTTGTTAACGAAGAAACTGCACCTATCGTTCGCAGAATATTCGAAATGTGTGCGCAAGGTATGGGACCGAAATATATCGGTAATGTACTAAGGGATGAAAAGATTCTCAAACCGACATTCTACAAATATCAAGCAGACGGTTACTACGGAACGGTCACTGACACAGACGAGCCTTACGGTTGGTCATCACAAACGATATCTAAGATACTCAGAAATGAAATCTATCTCGGTCACACTATTAACTGCAAAACGCGCGTTGTATCTTTCAAAGATAAGCGAACGGTTGAAGTTCCGAAGAATGAACAGTACCGCTTTGAAAATACCCACGAAGCAATCATCGATCAGGAAACATGGGATGCAGTACAAAAGGTTCGTCAAGGCAAACGTCGCCGCAATAATATGGGTGAGATTGATAAGTATAGCGGCTTGTTATACTGTGCCGACTGCGGTTCAAAGTTATACTTCGTGCGAGGAAAATCCATTACGCCTGATGCTTACAACTTCATCTGTAGTCGGTATCGCAAACATGTTGGTGAACAGTTATGCTCCGCTCACCGTATTCGTGAAATGGCTTTGGATGAAATAGTTATTGAAGAGATACGCCGTATAACCTATTATGCGCGAACCAAAACCAAAGAGTTTGTTCAGGTCATAAACAACAAAAGTTCCTCTGAAAACAAGAGAGAGCTTACGGCAAAAACGATTGAACTCAGCAGAAAAGAAAAGCGCAATGAAGAACTGAACGCATTATTCAAAAGACTGTATGAGGATAATGTTCTCGGCAAGATTACCAACGAGCAATTCCGTATGTTGTCTGAAGGATATAATGCAGAGCAAAAAGAAATTGCAGAACAGATACCTGTCCTGCAAAAACAAATTGAAGAATTAAAAGCGGCAACCGTAAATGTAGAAAGGTTCATTGCAATAGCAAATAAGTATACCGATTTGCAAGACCTCACCGCTGAGGTGCTCCGCACCTTCGTAGCAAAGATTGTTATCCACGAACGCACAACAAAGTGGGTAAAAACATCTGAGCAGCAAATAGATATTTATTTCCGCTATATCGGTTGCCTTGAAGAAAGAAACACGAAACAAGCCGTTTAAAAGGAAAGGACGGACAGCCTAAACTGTCCGTCCGACTCCAAGCCACCGCCTTACGCAAAGATATCCTTATGACAACTTGCGCAATTGCTGTGGTTTTTGTTTTATGACAAATTACGTTAAAGATGTTTGGCATGATATTCTATTTGTAATATAATTAAAATGCATAATTATATTTATCCTTGTTTTCGAAGGTTTCTATCGTATGATTAGCGAATTCTAAAATTATAAAGCATACCCGCAGGCACTTACTGCTTACGGGTATGCTTTATTTTTGAAATTGATATTTTAAGGCATATCTCATTTTTTAACGGTTGTTTCCAGCGTTGCTTTTTTTGCTTTTTTGTTATTATACATATTAAGGTCCGCACACTGAACAACGCTTTCAACGGAATCATTGATTTCATACTTGGCATAACCGATAGAAACATTCACTTGGTAGGATAATTCTTTTGTCTTATCGGCAAAATTTCTTTCAAAGCGTGTTATCAAACTTTCCACTTTACTTTCTTTTCTTAAAATTACCGCAAATTCATCACCGCCGATTCGGTAACAATGACCGTAATTCCCAAATGTCGATTTAACAGCTTGAGATACAATGCATAAACAACTATCGCCTAACTGATGACCGTAATTATCATTAATATCTTTAAAATTATCTATGTCTAAAATCACCAGGGTTTGTTGAGGTTTCAAATTCTTTATTTTTCTTAAATACGTGCCTTGGTTAAGAACACCCGTAAGCCTATCAAAAAGATTTGCAAACTCAACATCATATGCATAATAGATGCACAGGTTAAAAACAACCGCTATCCTTGTTGTGTATACCGCAGAATTAAAAGATTGAATAGAACACGATACAATAAAGCAAACGCTTAATAAACATGCAAAAATTCTATGTTGTAAAAAGCCTTTCTGTGAATATCTAAGCGTTTCATACAGCAAATATGTAACCGCTGCAAAAAACGAAACCATATATAAGAAAAACAAATTTCCACGGTGATACGTATTATTAATATCTATAAAAAACAGTTGTTTTGTTGAAACCAAAATGTTAAACAGAATAAAATAAACACCAATTCCGATAATGGCACCTTTTAAACGATGAAATTTGCCTATAGAAGCCGCGAAAAGCGCAATCATAATCGGCGATAACAGAAATCCTAAATAATTCGACAAAAAATGTAGAAGTTTAAAATCCGTTGAAGCACCGTTCAAAAATATTGATGCCATTTCAAAAACGATTATGAAAAATTCTCCTAAAAAAACAATAAAAAATCCTTTTTTATGATCTCTTGAAATATATTGATTTGTGGCTGTTAAAAACAACATACAAAAAATAGTTATAAAAAGAAGAGGGATTGTATAAAGGTATTGTGACATTGTGCAATGCTCCCATTGTAAGATAATTATTTATAATAGCGCAAAAATCACTCTTTGTCAAGTTCATTGGCTTAAATAAAACAATTATTGGTATGTGTGTAGATGTGTTCAATTTATCACCATGCCTTCTAATTTATAGACGTCTTAGGTCCTCATACTGTTTTCTCTTTGCCACAGAAAGGTGAAGTATCTCAGCAAGCTCATCAAGGGAGCGCATTCCTTCAACAATACTGTAGATTGCCTTTTCAAGCTTGGCAAGTTCTAGTGCATAATCAAACGTTTTGCCGCCCTGTCGAGAAATTAATGTGATATGGTGCATAAGTAAAATGTCAAACTCGTTATTCTTTGCTTTCTCAAGAATGAGATTCAAGCCTTCTCGGTTGGTATCCACTTTGTGATTAGCATCCCATACAACAGATTCGAGAATCCACTCCTCATGGTTAGCAACTTCTTCAAGCAATTCCTCAGTTCGAAGACGAATATCAGCCGGTGTTATCTTGTGAAGATCTGAAACAACGAAATACCCGCATATCCTTTTTTTGTCAGTTTCAGAGGCTATTTCAGTGTTATATTCTTCATAACCAAATTTCATTCTCCGCCACCATCCGTCTTTCTTTCAGGAACAATCTCCATGATCTCATCAAATTCACAATTAAGAGCAGCACATATCTTTACAAGTATATCTGTGCTCACGTGTTCATTGTGGCCCATTTTTGTAATTGTAGACCAACTGATCCCTGCAGCACCGACAAGGTCTTTTTTCTTCATTTCACGGTCAATAAGCAGCTTCCAAAGTCTTTTATAACTGATAGCCATTGTGTTACCTCCGGTTTATCTATTAGCCTATGGTTTATTATAGCATAAAATTCTTGCAAATACAAGAATATTCACTTGGGTAAACAAAAAAGAGGTCGCCTGGGCGGTTAAGTTCAGACGACCTCTTTCTTAAATATTATATTAAGTATTATATTAAGCATTATACAATGTAAATATGACCTACATCTTTCTTTTCAATCGTTGCTCCGCTTCTAATTGAAAATTCCGTCCATGTTCTTTACTCTTGAGTTGAAAATACATATCAAACATATCTCTTACAAATTTGGATTTATCCTCGTTTTCGACAAAGCAAACAATATCAAGCATTTCAAGTTGATCCATTCGCAAATAATACGTTCCTCGCTTTAAGGTTTCCGCTGCTTGATAATAATAATCCTTCATCGCCGTCGCATTATCGAAGACTATGCTCCCATACGGATCTGCAATTTCCTTATAATTGCAACTTTTGAGAAGATTCTTATTATATTTCGGCTGTTCCTTGCGAACATAGTATTTTTCAAAATAATTCAGGTCATCTGTCGAAGGGTAAGGCCCGTGAATGATTATTTTCTCGACCTCACCGATCCAATCATCTGATTGCTGGTGTTCTCCATAACGTTTAACAACGTCCTCAGCCTGTCCAATATAAATGGGAATGTTCTTCTTGTCGTAATAAGCATAAACGTACATGGCCTATCTCCTTTGCATAATCGATAACCTTATTATAAGGCTAATCAAATTATACATTTCGTAATTTTTACGAAACCAACGTTGACTTAAATAATCAAGTATATTATAATATGGGCGAGGTGATTGTTTTGAATACCATTAAAGAAATGTCTGTTAATGAAAGAGGAGAACTTCTATTACAACAGATTGATGAACTAAAAAGTATATTTGCCGGTAGAGATAACAGTTTTATGGAATACACCCACAAAGGATTTCGTTATTCTGATGTCAAAACAAATGATTTTATTTGCTGTTTGATTGAGATTCTCAAAGACCGCTATGTGGGGTGGGGCGAGGCTCTTTCGAACAATGCAATCTCTTTTTATTCTGCATTCTATAAGTTTGTTATTTTGCTATGTGATATACAATGCAGGAAAAGTGATATGATATTCGAATCCTTCATCAAGCTTTCCAAAAACATTAGCAAACCTGCAGAAGGAAAAAGTGTTTACGATATTCTCATTGACGATATAAACAACGAGGCAGAGCAAAAACCCGAATACTCAGATGAAATAGCTTTGATAAACAGTTGCTACCAAACACTGAACACTTTGTATGAAGGATGTTATGATCAATACTTTGAATCTAACATTCGATATTCTATAAATACTTTTCTTGATGGTAAGCATTTGAGCTTTTATATTGATGACGATAAGTTCGCCCGAGGATTGCAAACAATGCAATCAGCCAAACGTCGTTTGCGCAGTATTAAAACACATATGGAGACTGATAAAAATGAGTAATATCAGTTTTAAGGGTAGACCATCCGAAACAAACAAAAAGAAAAAATACGCAAGTACCCTCAGTATGCATATAGCCGCCTTCTTATACGATTTGGAACACGACTGGATTGTAAGCGGGCAACAAAGTTTCATATACAAATTCTTTCAAAACAAGAATACAAACAACGATAAAGCTGTAAGAAAAAAAGTACAGGATTTTTTCTACAACAATTGTAACGGGCGCTGCAATTCTGTAACCATTGAGATGTTAGTTAAATACTGTGATGAGCATAGCAGCACACCAAATGATATTTTAAGATACGGTTTGGATCAGATTAACCTCCAAGAAATTGGTGATGACCTACCACACAAAAACGGTATATTCCCTTTATTAATCGACGTATTAACCGGTACTGTTTTATGGATAAGGACAGGCGATAAACTCGAATACATAGTTGCCACCTACGATGTTGACGCTCTTATGTGTATTGCCGACACGGAATGGTTAGACACACAGTTTAAAATCTCTGACAACTACGAAGAAGCATATGCCGACTATAAAAGCCAGATATCCGAATCCTATAATTTCTATAAAGAAAACAACAAGATTAATGGGGAGCAAGTTCCATCGCGCTTAAAAAAATATGTTAATGATAAGTATGTTTTGGAAAGTGGATCTTCCATAGATGAGACAGTGCAATCGGCCAAGAAGCGAGCTTCTGTAACTACTTCACACAGTAAACATGATGAAATATAAAAAAAGAGGTCGCCTGGGCAGTTAAGCTCAGACGACCTCTTTGTTATAGTATCTCCGTTATTACGTAAATACATGGCGAACTCTTTTCTGTGTTCTTCAATTAGTGTTGTTATATCCATTCTCATATTTGACTGCTGTCAATGGGCAAAAGAAGTTTTGCCATGACATCCTCCTGTTTGACGTATGGGTCTTCCCAGTACCGAGAGTCATGTGAGTTCGCTTGATTGTCTCCCAGTACATAAAAGCAACCTGCAGGGACGGTTTCAGTCTGACCGTTGTGGACTATGACGTCGCCTTCGATCGCTGCAATGCGCTTGATCATATAAGTGCCATCGTGCTTGAAGATAATGATATCTTCCTTCTCCAGCTCACCGTGGATCCTTAGTCCCAGTATGAGACTTCCTGCCTCAAGAGTGGGCTCCATAGAATCGCTGGGCACATATCCGAGCATAAACACCACATGGAATAGAATCAGTGCTACCAAGGTGATGATGATCGGAGCCAGGTACGGCTTTATTCGTTTTAAAAATGATTTCATATATGCCTCCAAACAAAAAGAGATGCCTAAAGCTTTTGACTCTAAGCATCTCTTTTTTCGCTATTGGGTTTAGTTGTTCACCAATGCTGCAATATCAGGTCTGTTCCTCAGGAACTTACGTGCCTTGGACATCCATGCGCACACGAGCTTATCGCTGGCGTTATACTTTTCGCCAATCTCCTTGCAGGTGTATCCCTCGGCCATGAGCCTGAGAGCACGAATGCCTTTGGCAGTGGACGGTGGTGCTGCAGCTTCTGCTTTGTCGAGCAGCTCTTCTACGTCATACCCAATCCCTGCAATGTCCTCTATCTCCTCCGGCATCACCGGCAACGTATCACATGGAGTTTCGATTCCCATGCGACGCGTGGAGTAGATCAGGGCGTCACAGATCTGATTCCATATCAGTCTGTAGGCATATGTAGAGAAGTTGCCGCCTTTGTCTGTTGCTGCAGCTTTGCAAAGGCCAATACATCCAATCTGGAACAGGTCGTCCCGGGTGTACATTCCCAGGTAGTACGGACCATGGACCTTGTCATTGATGACTTTGTTCACAAGACCCAGATTGTCTTCAACCTTCTTTTGCTGTTCTGCATTCAGTTTCATGAGGCAAGCGCACCTCCTCTCACAACTTGAAAGCGGTGGCAGTCGCTTTTCTTGTTGCGATTTAGGATCTTGCGACTTTCCTCGATGACCTGTTTGCAGTAATATTCGCCGAGGTGCCCGATGTGTGCCTCAGACAGAGGAGCACAAATCAGATCGGCAAGCCACTGATACGCATCCTGCTTCGACATGAAGCCTGATTCGTGCAGCTGGTCGAAATAATGATGAGCTGTACGCCTGAGCGAACGAAGCTCGTGATTTGCCAGACTACCGACCGGGATATTGGTGCCGGCGTGAACTCTGACATATGAATCGCATTCAGGATAGTTCGAACACACGTACAACATCATACCTTTGCTGTTGTCATGATAAATCCCGTCTGCGCTGCGATATACAACAGTGCCACCGCAATATGGACAGCGCATGCTGCTCGCATTAAATCCCTTTCTTTTTTTCTTATTATGTTTATTCATCTTAACCTCCGATAGAAAAGAAAAAAGCCGGAAGGTCTGCAAAATAAACATACAGAGCCAAGCACTGGCGTTTTGGTGTCTCATCCAGTAATTGACTCTGTAGTATTAGCAGCCTTCCGGCTAAATATTCAATTGACCTGCGTTATTGTGGATTCGCTCATTGCACGGATCCGTAACGGTTCCTTATCCTCCCTTGGATAAGTCTGACGCATCTCTTGGCGTACCGAAAGCCTGAACGCAAGGCCCTGCCACGACTATATTATAGCCTATGGTTTTGGGTTTGTCAAGCCCTAAAGTAATATTTACAAATTATTCATACATAAAATATTCCCATAGGGTTTGCTTTTTGCGTTCAGACTTAAGTTTTATCGCTTATTCATCCTCGTCATCATCATACGCAGAGTCAGACTCACGGCGCTTCTTCACCACATGCATTGCGATGAGTGCGCCAACTGCTACTACCATACCGCCTCCAAAGAGAACGATGTGGAGTACCGGAATGCCGGCAACGGTAGCACCGCCTTCTTCTGCCTCGTCGGTACCAGACTGATTTTCAGTATCCGGTTTCTCCGTTGTGGCAGAGTCTTGCGTCGGTTCCGGCACCTCAACTGCAGATTTCAAACAGGTCAGGATGTAGGTGGAGCTTCCGCCAATCTCAGTTCTGAGCACACCGTCCTGTCCAACAACAACGGTACCGGGATAGAGCCCGGCATCCGTCTTAAGCTGAAACTCAACACCGGCCCAATCAGCGCCGAGCTGAATTTCGAGTTTCTGAGCTTCCATCAGCTGGAGCTCATCACCGTTGGTGCCTTGCTGTGTCTCTGCCATGACCTGTACAGGAAAGCAAAGCACACACAGCATTGCGACAACCAACAGAATGGATTTGATAGATTTATGCTTCATTGCTTATACCTCCGCATCTTCGCGTCTTCTTCTGCGACCGTAGATCACAGTGCCTACCATACCGAGACAACTGAGCATCAAGAGACCGAACCAAAGACCCATATTGGAATTGTCACCGGTCTTAGGCGGCTCTTCGATGGTAATCTTATCGTTATGAACGTTTACGGTAAGGGTTTCATCGGCAACAAGCTCTACCTCAACAGGATCAGGGCGCTTATAACCTGCACTGACTTCATCTTCTACCTCGGTAACGGTATACTTACCGATGCGGAGACCCTCAATGAAGATCTCACCGTTGGCGTCAGTCTTGAACACTTCGTCATAGTTCTCGCCGGTTACGCGGAAGGAGAAGCCTTCAATGCGACCATCGGAAGAACTCTTCACGATCTTGAGGTTGCCAACCATGTGGTTATTGATAAAGCCAATACCTGCTTCGTTCTCAACCTCTACCATCTCACCGTCATTAACGATTGCGAAGTAATGATAAGCATCATCCTTGACGTAGTTAGTAGGTGCCTGTTTCTCATAGAGGAAGTAGCCGCCGTATCTGAGGTTTTCGAGCTCGTAGCCGATGAGACGCTTACCGTCAACGTTCATAACGATAAGATTACCATCGAAGAGCCGCCTAAGACCGGTGACAATTCCAATATGGGTCTTTGGTTCGGTCTCTTGATGCTTAGCTGTCTCGG
>JBGVGM010000012.1:0-7225 GCA_045121655.1 Acutalibacteraceae bacterium
ATTACAATAATCGCAGAATTAAGCTAAAATTAAATGGCTTGACACCTGCTATGCACAGATCTCAAGCCATTTTAGCTGCTTAATATTTAATTTGCACAAGTTTTTCTGAAAAACTTTGTCTAACTTTTTGGGGTCACTTCACAATAGTTCGGTGTTTTCTTATTCATCTAACTAACGAGGGGCTATCGTTGTCTGAGACACAACACCCTCATTTCAGTTATATTATACACTTTGCAGTCCTCTTTGTCAAGGGGACTGTTTTTATTCCTTGAATTTGTCAAAGCCTGTTTCGATTGTAACACTTACAGGGTTTTCTCTTGACGCCATTTTGCATATGGCACCTTTGTAATTACCAAGGTCAACAGCTGAAATGTTTGTGTCAAAGTAAGAGGTGAAAGCGTCAAGGTTTTTCTGAAGCTTTGCTTCATCTTCTGTGGAGAAAACCGTCATTCCCATAAGCACCATTATGTTTGAAATGCTTTCGCTTAAGTCCTTTGAGCAAAGGTACAGGAAGTAGCGAAGGAACATTGAGGGGGTAAGGTTCTGCTCACCCTTTTCAATGATATATCCAAGACCCTCGTAGCTGTGGCTCACTCTTTCGGGAATGTTCATATGCACCTCACCTAAAAGGTCACAGAATTTCTGGAAGGAATCTTCATCGCCAACAAGGTAACGCTCAATGCTTATGCCTGTGTATTCGCCTACAGCCCACATAAGCTGCTTTGCTCCACCTTTGTTGTAATGCTCGGTGAGAGTACCGCTCATGTCACCCGTTTTACAGGTAACATTTTTGTTGAGAAAAGCAATATTCATTGTATTTTGCTCTGAATCAAGGCGGACAACGGCTATAAGGTAAACATCCTCACTGTTTTCCGCGTTCAGAAGAAGAAGGAAATTACCCTTGAAGTTTTTGGTGGAGTCACTGAGAAAAGCAGACTGTGCTTGTTCGGTTGTTTCGGCTGCGGTTGTAAGGGTTTCCTCAGGTTTGTCGGCAATTTCGGAAATTACAACTGCAAGGGAAACAACGCTTATAAGGGAAATTGCAATAATAAAGGCTCTGGCAATAAACTTTTTGCTGAAGTCCTTCTGAAGAAGACGTTCAAGGTTAAGCTTTGCCAGAAGTTTTTTCAAAGGTTCAATATCAATGTTGGAAATTATATCTTCAAGCCGCCCTATAAGGGCCTCTATTTTTTCGCTCATCATAACCCTCCTAAAAAATAAGAAGTTTATGCCGACTGTTTATGCATTATTATAGCATATTATGACAAGCTGTGTCAAAGAATAATTTTTTAATAAAAAGGGACACGGTAATTTTACCGTGTCACAGAGTTTAAAAGTAATTTTCATTTTTCCTCAGCAAGGCATGGGAAAACCGTACCCAGAAGCCCCTTTATTGTGTCGCACAGACCTGCAAGACAGCACTCGTCCTCTTCTGCGGGAGCAGTTGTTGTGGGTGCCGTGGTTGTTGTGGTTGTGGGAGGAAGGGTGGTAGGTACTGTTGTAGGCTCCGTTGTTGTGGGAGCAGTTGTGGTAGGCGCTGTGGTTGTAATCACTGTAGAAGCAACAGGTACTTCCTTCATGGGAATATGTACGTTGATGTTTGCAAGCACGCCTATAGCATAGCCCGTTGCAAAAAGAATGATAATGCAGAACGCTGCCGCAATAGCTTTTCGCTGAGGTGAGGAAAACATTCTGCCCTTAGGTTTTTTGTCGCCCATTTTAATCTCTCCTTACATAGAAATAATATCAACTATATTTGGGTTGTCCTTGACAAGAAGTCGCTTGATAAGAGTGTACGTCAGATTGATAAGCTCCTCTTTTGTCATAAGCCCCGGATTTTCAAGCCAGTATCTGATAATGCCGTAAAAGCCGCTTGAAAGGAACATGTAGAAAAAGTCGTACTTGGTTTTTTTGTCGTTGTTGTGGAAGCGGCAGAAATACTTAAAGTTGAAATCGCTGTAAATCTTGCTTACCTTTGTGGTGAAGGAAACGGAATAGTTCTTGTCAAAAAGCATAAGAACGGTGTTTCTTCTTTCATCAAAAATATTTATGAGCGCCTCAACAGAAACATAGACGTTTTCGGGAAAGTCAACCTTTTCAATTACCTCAAGAAGAGAAACAATTTCATTTACAATATCATCTTCTATACTTCTGAGAAGGTCGTTGATGTCTTTGTAGTGGAAGTAAAAGGCGTTTCTGCTGAGTTCGGCTCTGTCACAGAGCATTTTAACAGTTATCTTGTTGAACGGATATTCCTTTGCCAGCTCGGTAAGGCTGTTTTCAAAGGCTTTTTTTGTACGCTTAACGCAGCTGTATTCTTTTGCCATTGTTTATTCTCCCTTCATTTATTATAATTCTCACGAAAACACAGTTTTTGTAACTTATGGTACACTCTGTAACTTAAATATAGCACACATTTTTCTGTTTGTCAAAACTTTTTTGCAAAAAAAAGGAAGCAGTTTTGGCGGGGCTTCGTAAAACAGTTATTTTGAAAAATGCTTGAAAGCGACTGTTTTCAAGGGACGGCGTGACTTCGGTCACGCCGTTTCCTTTTTCGCAAGTTCTTCCAAAGGGATAAAGCCGATACCATCATATTCGATAATAAACGCAAGGTCAGCTTTGGACTTAGGTGCAAGTACACCGGCAGGAGAGAAGCGGGGATCGTTAATCAAAACAGGGTTATCATCGCCCTCCCACTTGATGGAGTAGGGTGGATTGGAAACGATAACCTCAAAGGGCTCATCATCCCAATGTTGCGGATTCATCAGAGTGTCCTCGTGTGCAATATCAAACTTATCGTAATCGATATCATGCAGGAACATATTGATGCGGCAAAGGTTATAGGTGGTGAGGTTGATTTCCTGACCATAGAAGCCCTGTCGAACATTTTCTTTGCCAAGGATCTTTGCTGCTTTCAAAAGAAGAGAACCAGAGCCGCAGGCAGGGTCTGTTGCCGTGTCTAATTTGATACAACATAACGGAGCGGAATTTCTATCCCTTAACGATGCACCCGCACAGGTGCATTTTTGCACACCCCTCATAACGATGCCGTATGCACCGTTACGGAGTAAGGTATTTGATTTTATCGCTGCCTGTGCGTACATTGCGTTCTCCTCGTGAAACTACAAATCTGCCTGCTATGACATCGTTGCCTTAATAGCGCCTGCGCTGTGGATTCTCACAACACGATTATCATCAGTTTCTGATATGTGCTTGAGTTGCTCCACAAACGGTCTAACAAACTCCGGTCTACGTTTTCCGAGAACCCGGAATATTTCCGGTGCTTCCATTCGCACTTTGTCATCCGTATCATGTAGCAATTTCTCAAACACCGACATATGATTCTCATAAATGTCGGGAGTGTTTGTGGCGATATTTTCCGATGCCCAAATAAAACTCAAGCGTACCTTGGCTTCCTCATCGGATGCAAAACGGAACAAGTCCATCCAATACGGCTCTATCACACTGTATTTGCCGCGACCGATTCTTCCGAGAGCATTAACCGCTCTTTCCCTTAAAAGAGGCTCTGTGCTATCGCAGAAGGAAACAATCGCCGGAACTGCATCCTGCACTTTCAGAGGATATTCCATCCCCATCTCACCAAGCAGCCATAATGCCTTCGCCTGTATCTTTACGGATTCATGTGCAAGGAGAGAAGAAACATACGGTATGTTCTCTGCCCACTTGTCCCTGTTCTTCGTCAGTATTCCAAGTTCTTTGTAAAGTTCCGATTCGCTCAATCAATCATCTCCTCAGGCTATTTTATTGAAACTGTCCACGTATCCCCATCGACCAGGTACTGAAATTCCGTCAGCACCGGATCGTTTATTACACGCATCAAGTCCTCAAAATCATCGACCGTGTTTATCTCCGACAGGCGATTGCTTTCTACCCATTCCATCTGCCCCTCATCGGAAGACACGGCCGTCCCGCTATATTCGGTAGCCTTAAACAGAAGAACAACATACCGTCCGTCCTTAATTGGAAATTGCTTCACGCCTACAAGCTGAGGATTCTTTATGTCCAGTCCCGTTTCTTCTTTCATCTCACGAATCACCGCGTCAACGAAAGATTCCCCCGGTTCCACGTGACCGCCCGGAAGCGTATATCCCTGCCAGTCATTCTTTATTCTGTTCTGAAGGAGCATTCTGTCTCCATCCGTGATGAGACACAATACCGTCAATTCGACATTTTCTGTTCTGCTCATATTGTTCTCACTTCATCTTCGGAGCAGGAAGTTCCTCATACATTGCTTCCAAAAGCTCACGCAGAAAATCTTTATTATCCACATCGTCCACAAGCAGCATCTCTTTTGCGCCATCATACGGAAGTTCTGTATCCGCATTTGGCATCATCTCCACAGCAGACTTTGTAGGCTTCACGAGGAAGCGATCATCATAAATGCCGCCGACAATCTTGCCGTGATAGTAAATGATGTATTCTCCCATCATCGCCCGATAGGTCACATCATCCAGTTCCGAAAGCTGCTCCAATATAAAATCCAGGTATTCTTTGCTTGATGCCATCTGTCAAATCTCTCCTTATAACTCGCACACCATGATATATTCTTCGGCATTTTCATCGCCCGCAGCCTTTTTTCTGAAGTTGCAGAAAAGTTCGGAGGGGAGAATGAAAAAACCCTTTGTCTTGACCATATCTCCACGAGCCTGTTCTGCATCTTCGTCAGACAGCAAGGCATAATCAAAGCTCTCATTGCCGGCTTCGATCTCGCCCTCGTTAATATAGTTGGTCAGATTTTCGGAAATATAGCGATAGAACATCATACCTAACACATAGGACTTGAAATCCCATCCATCTACGCTTCCACGCAGGCCGTCAGCAATCGCCCATATTGCACGATGGAGTTCATCTCTTTCTTGATCTTTTCTAATATCAGCCATTTTCTTTTTCCTCCAACTCTAACTTTGCAAGTTTTGCTGTCAGAAAGTCTATTTGAAACTGCATATTCGCTATAATGAGATTGTTATCAACTTTGCTAAGATCAACGCTTCCGCTTTGAGCTTGCTTTACAATTGTTGCTAAAGCAAGCTCTGCATCTGTAACCTGTATTGATTCTATTTTCTTAATTGCATCATTGCGATCAAGAAAACCGGTAATCTGGAACTGACGAATAATGTTTTGACGTTCTGCAATATCCTTTGTGATAGACAGCCTGTCATATTCTTTTTTGATTGAATTTCCCATTTCGATTCTCCGTTTTTATATCTTGGTAATCTGGTCTATTGCATAGAGCGGCAGATTAACGAGCCATTCTTCTTTCTTGAAGTCCGCCATGGATGTGCGAACAGAAACTTCGGGAGAGAATTTTTCTTGGTAAGTCTTAAGGCTCTTTGCTCTGAGATTTACTTCTGCCTTTACTTCAACAGGAACGATCAATTCACCTGTATCAACAACAAAGTCAACTTCACAGGAACCTCTGTCGTTGGTATAGTAATAAAGGTCCAAGTCTTGAATGGTCTTTAATTGCTGACAAACATACTGTTCTGTAAGCGCACCCTTGAACTCAACAAAAAGGTCGTTGCCATCAAGCAAAGTGCGCTGACGAAGTCCGGCCATACAACCGAGGAGGCCAACGTCTACTACAAATAGCTTAAACGCTTTCAGGTCCTCATATGCCCGCAAGGGGATGCCTGCCGCATTGACACGGCTAACCTTATGAACAAGACCGCAATCGCTCAGCCACATAATTGCAGTTTCATAGTCTTTCGCACGAGCGCCTTCACGAACAAGACCATAGATAAACTTCTTGTTTTCTTTCGCCAACTGAGAAGGGATACTGTTCCACAGCATACGGAGTCTCGGCACAATTTCGTTAGGAGCGTGTTTAGAGAAATCTTGTTCATATGCAGCAAGGATTCGCTTTTGAATTTCACGAACCTCGTTAAAGTCCTTATTCTCTGCAAAACTTTGCACTGCCTCAGGCATGCCGCCAACAAAGTAATAGTGTTTCAAGGCATCAATATACGTTTGCTTAAAGCTTGTGATCATCTGAAAATCTCGCTTATCAAGCAGTTCGGCAAATCGTTCTTTATCTGTTGCCATCAAAAATTCCTTAAAGGAAAGGGGATACAGTTTTAAGAAATCTACCTTACCCACGGGGAAAGACGTGCCTTGATGCAATGCAATACCAAGCAACGAACCGGCGCATACAATGTGATACTGGGGCGCATTTTCGTAGAAATATTTAAGAGACGACAAAGCTCTCGGAACTTCCTGCACTTCGTCAAAAATCAGTAAAGAGTTGTCGGGATCGATTTTGTGACCTACATACAGTTCCAATCCCATAATCAAGCGTTCCGTATCCAGATCAGAGGCAAACAACTCTGCCATTCTGGAATTGGAATCAAAATTGATATATACGGTATCCGCATACGCCTGCCTGCCAAATTCTTTCATCAGCCAAGTCTTACCAACTTGACGAGCTCCTTCGATAATCAAAGGCTTACGGCGTTTGCTTTGTTTCCATCTTAATAGCTTTTCAATAGCAATTCGGTACATACACGCACCTCCGTCATTATAATGCAAGTATAGTATATCACACAATTACAGAAATTGCAACGAGTTTTAGAAAAATAGTTACACTTTTTACAGCGAATAAGGTGCGTCGACTTCAAATGTTCTTTGAAACCAAAAAGCAGACTTGGATCACCTCAAAGGCGATCCAAGTCTGCTTCACCTATTATTCTTCCATGACTTCCAACATTATTCTGGCACCCAGCTTAAAGCCATTCTGAAAGATCAAGCAGTCTGTATTGGTTTGATGCTCTCGCACACAATCGGTGTATTTCTCAAACAGTTCTTTCTGCTCATCTGTCATGGTGGCTTTGAGCTTTTCTCCATTCCTGCAAATCAGTTCCAGTAGCTTTTTGTATTCCTTGCAATAGGATGTGTCATACTCGGTTGGTTCGATATTTCCGTACCAAAATTCTTCGAGGATTCTCATACCGCATCCTCCTCACAGATCATCTCACGCAGAACAATTTCCTCGGCTCGATTACGGATGCTGTTCATGGCTCCCACCCATGCCAGTTGATCGTGCTGCTTCATGCGCTCTGTCACGTCCTCAGCGGCTTTCATTTGCTCAATGATAAGCTCAAGGCGGCACTGTGCCTGCTCGTTCAAGTCAGCCAGATACGTCCATAATTCACCGCTGAGACAAAGATCGTTGAAGCGGATAGGTTTATGCTCCTTGATGTAATCTCTG
>JBGVGM010000013.1:0-3995 GCA_045121655.1 Acutalibacteraceae bacterium
TGCTGAAATCTTTCTTATCGGCATACACAAAATAATACTTATCATAATGTTTACTAAAATCTGAACTACTGCAAATAGCACTAAAAAGCCTAATGAGATCTCAATATTATTTTTCATAACACCCAAAGTCTCAAAAATAAACTGATAGATAGCGGGCATATAGAAAAGTGCCAACACACTTGAAAGCATGATTGCTATAATCGACACAGGCATAAATGAGCCTGCTGTCTGCAAAATAAGTTGTGAACTTGTGTAACCCATTGCTTTGTAAATGCCCAGTTCCTGTCTTCTTTTTACAAGTAGTGACTTGATAACAATATATAGAATAAATAACACAACGAGAATTGTTACCGCAAAAATTGCCACTACAAGCACCACGCTGATACCCATATACATATCCTGTGCTTCAGTTTGAAGTTTATAAGAATTCACTGTGTCTGCTACCAATGCAGAGTAATCGGATTTATATTCATTTGTAATCTTTTCGGCATTTTCAGCATTTTCAAGATACACATAAAGGTATGGAGTCTGATTTTGGTTAAAGAGACTGTTGTATCCTTCTATGCTTAGTTCACAAAGCTCGCCCTGTAAATTTACGCTTTGCACAAAGCCTGTAACCTGAAAGTTTTCTGTGATGCCGTCCACCGTCACTCTGACTGTGTCACCGATTTTAAAATTTTCTTCAAAAGCACTTCCCAAAGCAATTTCATCTGCTTCTTTCGGATTCCGGCCCATATAACACACATCATTTCTGACCTTAGAGAAATCCTCACAGGCGAAAGCAGTCACCGTTTTTCCCTCAATTTTAACAGTTGCAGACATATATTTCAACGAATTCTGCACACGGATATCGCTATCAAGTTTTAACTCAAGCTCACTCACGCTGTCGCTTTTAGGATAAATAATCACATCTGCTACTTCGTCTGACAAAGCAGACATAAAGTTATCCGGCTCAACCACTACATTGTAGAACAGTGTGCCTGAAAATGCTATGAGAACCGTCAGCACGAAAGACACCAAAAAGAGCATTACATTCTGTTTTGTAGAAGCTATTATCTGCTTTAAGACAAGCAGGAATTTTGTGTTGCCCCTTGTTTCTTCAAGCGGAAAATAATTTTTCTTTGTGTGCTTTGAACTTATATTACCTCTTAAGCCGTCAATAGGCTGAGTTTTCTTGATTTTTCGTGCGGATATATATGTGAAGAACGAAACAACACCGCAAAAAATACAAGCCACACATACAAAGCTCAGCAAATCAAAGCTAACAGCAAGCGAAAAACCTGACTGAACAGTAAGCACTGAGCAAAGCACAGGAAGTAAAGTGTAAGACAGACCAATGCCGAGAATTGCAAACAATAGCGAAACACTAGCATAAGGCAGTGTGATACTCGCTACAATCTGAGCACTTGTGTAACCCAGAGCTTTGAGCACGCTCATATTTGTAATTTCGGACTCAATGGCATTTTTTACTTTGAAGTTACTGAGGAATACGCTGACTGCAAGGATGATTAGTGCAAAAGCGGCTAAAATAAGTACAAGCAGATCCGTAACCATTGTTCGTGTACCCTTTACGCTTTCGCTGTCAAGAATTGATAAAGCCATAACACCTTTGTTCTCAATTGCTTTGCTGACATCATCTTTCACTTCATCAAGGCTTGCATCGCTCTTTACGCTCATTGAATATTCAACCACAGCCTTGTCACCATAAGAATCCGCAAGCTCTGCAAACTCTTCTTTTGGCAAATATACACACAGCAACCCCAAACCGTAGTTGCCGTACTGCATTTCTTCAATTACACCTGCTACTGTGAAACTATGGTATTTACCGTCAATTACATAAATGATTTCGTCATTCAAAGCAAATCCGCCAAAGTTGGAAACATAAAGCGGGATGTAGATTGGATTGTCAACATCATTTTCGCTTTCATTCACAATCTCAAAATTGTTAAGAGTACGCTTGTCATCAATGTTATAAAACACTGTGTTCATTGTAAAATCCGCACCGTTGAAATCTTTGACTGTAGCTTCTGTCATAATAGCGGTATGACTTTCGGTTTTCTCTACCTTTTCAGTTTCATCAATTGCTTTTTCAAGTTCACTGCCATTCTGAACCTCGGGAACAATTGCGTTGAGTGTTGCGGTGCTTAACTTTTCAAACTTTGTATCATAAGCACTATCTACCTGACACAGCAAAACCGCCGCACAATTTAATATCAGAGCAGTTATCAGAATGATAACGCCGAATGATATAAAGGAGGATTTCTCTTTTTTTAAGTTGTATAAAATCTGATTTGCTATTTTTTTCATATTACCATCCCATTTCTGTTAAAAAGTTGTTTAGCTTTGCTTCACGGTATTTACTGTCATTTGTGTAAACCCCAAGTTCACACTCACCGTAGATTTTGCCGTCCTTAACATATAACACACGGTTGCCTCTTAAGGCTGTTTTCTTGTCATGAGTTACCAATATAATGCTCTGACCATCATTATGAAGCTTTGTAAAAACATCAAGAACCGCAGTTGAGTTATTTGAGTTCAGTGCACCTGTGGGCTCATCGGCAAAGAGAATCTCCGGTTTATTTATAACTGCCCTTACAATGCCTGCTCGCTGAGCCTCACCGCCCGACACCTGAGATGGGAACTTTTTGCGTGTTATCTCAGGAATATTAACAAGCTCGAAAAGCTCTTTGGCATATTTCACCGACTCCTTCTTGTTTGCTCCTGACAATGCACTCGCCGTAAGTACATTATCCATAAGGCTCATCTTATCAAGAAGATAGATTTGCTGAAAAACAAAACCACAGTTCTTTCGTCTGAAAATTGCCAGCCTATCATCACTTAAAGATGTAATTGTTTTGTCGTTCCAAACAACCTCGCCCGAGCTGGGTCTGTCCATTCCCGAAAGGGAGTACATCAGTGTGGACTTGCCTGCACCTGAACTACCCATAATCACAGTGAAGTCACCCCTATATATATTAAGGTCTAGATTTTCAAAAATTGTCTGCTCTGTGTCACCTGTGATAAAACTCTTTTTAAGTTTAGTTGCCTTGATAATGATTTCTTTTTTGTTACTCATAACAATGCCTCCATCAGTATTTTGATTTACACTCGCATCTTACACAAAATGAAAAAGTAGCACCACCAACACCTGTTTACAAATTTAAAAACGGACGCCACTTTCCGTAGCATCCGCTTAAAATCAAGTTTTTCAACTTATAATCCCTGAATAAATCTCCTCTCCAAGAATAGCCTTGTCACGCACATAGTAGGCAAAGCTATTAAATTGCCAAATATCTCCTACTCGATAATTCTCTAGTAAGTTAATTTCTTTTATTTTATCACACCAAGCCTAGATATTCTGCCAACATTTTATCATAAAACATTTATAGAAATCACCAGACTGCCAAACTATCAATCACATCCACCCATGCCTGCATTTCACCGTCCAAAGTAAGGCGAGCATATTCCAATGGCTCATCTATCGCCAAAGCATTAAGTGAATTTTGTGAGCAAAGAGTAGTTCTTAATCCATCCTCTGCCTTATTACAATCAATTCACAATATGTAATTCTCAAATGTAGTTACATCAATACTATTTGTAAGAGGGTTATAATCTGCATATACCAATCTCATCTTATCCTTCCTTTCATAGAAATGTATTATAAGGATTTCATCCAGTTCCAACTGCCATTTTTATAATTTGTTATAAGTTGTTACCAGATTTTCTTTCCCTTGTTTTTTCCCTTATCAGAGTTCATAACCAAGGGTAAAACGATATAACACGATACAAGATGTGACGGAGAGGACACCCACAAAAACTTTAGTATTTTCAAGGGTTTGACGAGATTTTCATAACAAGATATAACAGTTATTAAATCCCTTAAAATACCTCAAGTGAGAATTCAAATTCATGCGTGTTTTCAGACTCGCCAGAAGCCTGAAATTTGTCTTTTCTTTACCTTATTCTAATCAAGCACATCAGTGATAAATATTGTG
>JBGVGM010000014.1:0-32920 GCA_045121655.1 Acutalibacteraceae bacterium
AGAAATGTACAAGATGACCTTTTCTTTATCCCGAAGGCGTACAAAGGTACTCCGAGAGGGCAAAAAAAGGTCAAAACAATACTAAAATCTCACAAAGTTCGATACTTTGTGAGATTTTTCAGTTGCTATTAAACTTTAGAATGATTTGTTTTAACTGATGTTAAAATAGTATTGTTGTTCTTGCACGTTTATCGACAGTCTGAAACGGGAGCCGAAGCCCCCGTTTTTCTTTCTACGTTTTACTTTAGCAACCGCAGCTTCTGTTGCAATCGTTGTTACAGCCACAGCCACAACCGCAGCCGTTATTGCCGAAAGAACCGTTACCGTTTCCGCAGCAAGAAAATAAGAGAATGAGGATAATAATCCATGAGCAATTGTTATTGCAGAACATTTTGTTAACCCCCTTTCATCATCATTATACGGAGAAGTTCACTTTGTGTTACTGTATAAGCTGAAACTTTTAAGAGCAAACTATTCTGGGTGGTAAAATGAAGTCTTTGAATCCTCATATATCTGTAGGTCAGAAAATCTTTGACCCTTTTATTTCTCAGGAAAGGTCAAAAACAAAGGAGCATACCGACCGTTTAAGGTCAGATTATACCGGAAATATAATTTTTGAAAATTCTCAAAAATTAATGAAAAACGAAGAAATTGAGAGTTAAATTCAAAAATCAGATAGTCAAAGTTAATTTTTGACCTTTTTTGACCTTTGAAATAAAAGTCAAACTGTCTATAATAAGAATTACAGTGAAGGTCAAAGACAGTCAAAGTCAAAGGAAGTGATTACAAAATGAACCTTTCAAACGCAATAGCTCAGATGATAACAGAAATGCTTTCTGAGCAGAACGAAATTGAAATTCAGCGAAATATTCTCGCTCAGGATTTAGGCTGCGTGCCAAGTCAGATAAACTACGTGCTTTCCTCACGATTCACACCCGAAAGGGGATATATAGTAGAAAGCCGCAGAGGCGGTAAGGGCTGTATCAGAATCACGAGAGTCAGCTACGATAAAAACACTCTTATTATGAAGGTTATAGGCTCAGTGGGTCAGAGTATCGACGAAGGTGCAGTACAGGCCCATCTCACAAATCTTCTTTACCACGAGCTTATTTCAACAAGAGACGTTTCCCTTATTTCCGCCGCAACAAGCGACAGCACCCTGAGAGGTCTTCCCACAGACGTGCGTGATATTCTCAGAGCGTCAATTTTCAAACAGATGCTTTTAAGTTTAACAAAGGAATAGAATTATACAGGAGGTAATTATTATGTTATGTCAGAACTGTAAGAAAAATGAAGCAACTACTCACATCAAGCGTGTGGTAAACGGCGAAGCTACAGAAAATCACCTTTGCCATTCATGCGCACAGAATTTAGGATTCGATGACTTTTTCGACGATTTCTCGCTGAATCTGCCCGGTATCTTCTCGTCATTCTTCGGCGACAGTGTGTTTGCCCTTGGCGAATCAAAGCTTACACGCTGCGAAAAATGCGGCTGCTGCTTTGACGATATTATAAAAAGCGGTAAGGTGGGCTGTGCAGATTGCTACAGCAAATTCTATAACAAGCTTCTTCCCTCAATTCAGAGAATCCACGGAAAAGCAAAGCACGCAGGTAAGGTTCCCTTTCACCGTGAAACCGTAGAAGCCGAAAAAGACGCACCTAAAGAAAAAACTGCAGAGGAAAAAATTGCAGAACTGAATTTGCAGATGCAAAAAGCAATTGAAGAACAAAACTTTGAACAGGCAGCTGTTTTAAGAGACGAAATAAAAAAGCTGAAGGAGGAAAACTGATATGAAGTGGTATATGAGTTTAGGCAATCAGGGTGATGTTGTGCTCAGCACAAGAGTGCGCCTTGCAAGAAATCTTGAGGATTATCCCTTCCCCTCAAGACTTGACGCCAAAGAAAAACAGCAGGTTTCCTCAATAATCAAAGAGGCTCTTTCCGATTACAGTGAGAAAAGCCTCAACGATATTGACCTTTCAGCTCTTTCACCTGCAGGGGCAGTGTCTCTTGCTGAAAAGCACCTTATCAGCCCCGAATTCGCTTCTGACACAAAGGGCAGAGGTCTGCTTCTTTCAGAAGAAGAGGACATAAGCATTATGCTTTGCGAAGAGGACCACGTGAGAATTCAGGTTATCTATCCCGGTCTTTCTCTTTCTGAAGCCTTTGAGCAGGCTGAAAAAATCGACAGCCACCTTGAAAAAAAGCTTAACTATGCTTTCAATGAAAAGCTGGGCTACCTTACCCAGTGCCCCACAAATCTCGGCACAGGTATGAGAGCTTCAGTGATGCTTCACCTTCCCGCACTTTCAAAGAAAGGTGCTATGAGAGGCCTTTCCTCAACCGTTTCAAAGCTGGGCCTTACACTCCGTGGCTCTTACGGTGAGGGCAGTGAAGTCAGCGGCGATATCTATCAGCTCAGCAATCAGGTTACCTTAGGCATTTCCGAAAGTGCCGCTATACAGAATCTTTCATCAATTGCAATGCAGATTATTGCGCAGGAAAAGCAGGCCCGTGCCCTTCTTGTAAAAGATGAGGATTTTATGGACAAAATATACAGAGCTTACGGCATACTCAAAAGTGCCTATAAGCTTACATCAAGAGAGCTTACAAATCTTCTTTCCTATGTGCGCCTGGGCGCCTCAGAGGGAATACTGAGTGTACCTCTTGAAACACTCTCTGCTCTTTTCATTGAGCTTCAGCCGGCAACAATGAATGCCCAGAGCCAAGCACCGCTTTCGCAGTCACAAAGAGATTTGCTGAGAGCTGAAAGAGTAAGAGAAGCGCTGAACTGAAAAAACGGGTCTGCAAAAGCAGACCCGTTTTTTATCAGAGTTAAGAGTTGAGAGTTAAGAGTTAAGATGTGGGGAGCTTCGCTCCGATTATATCCGTTTCAGTTGACTGCTCAGCCTTTATTTTCATGCCGCCAAAGCAGTTTATAAATCAGGCGGGCAGGTTTGTATTCCTTTATGAATCCAAAGGCGGATAAAATCAGCTTTTTTCCATTTCAACTCAACTGACTTCGCAGAATATATTTTTAAATTTATTGTAATGTAAAGTTGCGACCACATCTCAACTCTCAACTCTTAACTCTTAACTTTTAACTCTTAATAAAGGGAGGATTTGAAATGTACAAATTTACAGGCTTTACAGAAAAAGCAAACCGTGCACTTAATTCGGCAATTGAAATTGCTGAAAACTTCGGACACACATATATAGGCAGTGAACATCTTCTTGCAGGACTTCTGAGAGAAGACAACGGCAGAGGAACCTCACTTCTGAATTCAAAGGGAATGAATATTCAGCTTTGCGAAACAGCTATCAGAAGAAATGTGGGTGTTGGTATTCCCACATCGCTTTCACCTGACGATTTTACCCCTCGCTGTAAACATATAATTGAACAGTCCGTCTCTATTGCCAGACGTGAAAACTCTGGCTACATCGGAACGGAGCATCTGCTTTCATCAATGCTTCACGAGGAGGACTGTCTTGGTTGCCGCATACTTTCAGAAAGCGGAATTTCCGTGCCTCTTCTTCTCGATGAGCTTTCAGGTGCTTCCTCAGGAAAAAGAAGCTATTCCTCAGGAGGTTATCCGAGAAGGGCATCAGGAAAAAGCAACACCCCTAACCTTGACAAATACGGTCAGGATATTACCCAGAAAGCTCTCAACAATGAAATTGACCCCGTAATCGGCAGAGAGCAGGAAATTGAAAGAGTGATTCAGATTCTTTCCCGACGCACCAAAAACAACCCTTGCCTTATCGGTGAGCCGGGTGTAGGTAAAACTGCAATTGCAGAGGGACTTGCTCTGAAAATTGCAAAGAACGAAGTACCTGAGCTTCTCAAAAACAAGCGCATTGTATCCCTTGACCTTACGGGAATGGTTGCAGGCACAAAGTACAGAGGCGACTTTGAGGAGCGAATCAAGCAGTGCATTGAAGAGGTAATCAAAAACAAAGACGTAATCCTTTTTATCGACGAGGTGCATAATCTTATCGGTACAGGCTCAGCAGAAGGTGCTGTCGATGCTGCCAATATCCTCAAGCCCTCACTTGCGAGAAGTGAGCTTCAGGTTATCGGTGCAACTACTCTTGAGGAATACCGTAAGCATATAGAAAAGGACAGCGCTCTTGAAAGACGTTTTCAGCCTGTCAAGGTAGGCGAGCCTACAGAGGACGAGGCGGTTGAAATCCTAAAGGGACTTCGCAATAAGTACGAGGCTCACCACAAGGTGAAAATCACCGACGAAGCAATTGTAGCTGCAGTAAAAATGTCAGGAAGATACATCACCGACCGTTTTCTTCCTGATAAGGCAATTGACCTTGTTGATGAGGCTGCTTCAAAGGTAAGACTCCGCTCATACACAACTCCGCCCGAAATCAAGGAGATTGAAGCAAAGCTCAAAGAGGTGACGGAGGAAAAGGCGGCAGCTATCAGCGCACAGAATTTTGAAACAGCCGCAAAGCTCCGTGACAGAGAAAAGGAGCTTATGAGCGAGGTCACAGCTGCAAGAAGCCGCTGGAAAGAGGAAACTACCCACGAGGATTCGGTTGTAACTCCTGAAGAGGTTGCACAGATTGTGTCGGGCTGGACCGGTATTCCTGCTGTGGAGCTTACCAAGGAAGAAAGTCAGCGTCTTTTGAAAATGGAGGATATTCTCCACGAGAGAATTGTCGGTCAGGATAAGGCGGTTTCAGCCGTTGCAAAGGCAATCAGACGAGGCAGAAGCGGACTTAAAGACCCCAAGCGACCTGTTGGTTCATTCATTTTCCTTGGTCCTACGGGTGTCGGTAAAACGGAGCTTTGCAAGGCTCTTGGCAGTGCTATGTTCGGCGACGAAAACGCAGTTATCCGTTTTGACATGAGTGAATTTATGGAAAAGCACAATGCATCACGGCTTGTCGGCTCACCTCCGGGCTACGTGGGCTATGATGAGGGTGGACAGCTTACTGAAAAGGTAAGACGCAAGCCCTACAGTGTTATTCTGTTTGACGAGATTGAAAAAGCTCACCCCGATGTGTTCAATATGCTTCTGCAGATTCTTGACGACGGCATTCTCACCGACTCTCAGGGCAGACGTGTGGATTTCCGCAACGCCGTTATCATTATGACCTCCAACCTTGGCGCAAAGCTTATTGCAGGCGAGGGAAAGTCAATCGGATTTGCAGGTGAAGCTGACGGCACACTTTCCGATTCACGTATTCACGACGCCGTTATGGGCGAGCTCAAGAAAGCCTTCCGACCCGAATTTCTCAACCGTATTGACGAGATTATCGTTTTCAAGCAGCTTAAGAAAGATGAAATAAAGGAAATTGCAGGCCGTATGCTGAAGAATCTTCAGGAAAGGCTCAGCTCAATGGAAATCACCGTCACCTTTACCGATGAGGTTATCTCCATGATTTCCGACGCAGGCTTCGACCCGGTTTACGGTGCAAGACCCTTAAGACGAGCAATTCAGTCTAAGATTGAGGATAAACTGTCAGAGGAGATTCTCGATAGCAAGGTAGTTTCGGGTAAATCTTATGAGTGCAGACTCGGGGAGAATGAGGCAATAGAGTTTGCTGAAACGTAAGAGATATTTGACAAGAATATCTCGTTTGGATATAATGTATATGATGAAGAACGAAAGGTGGTGTTTTTATGTGCACGAAAAATCAACTTCACGATATAACAACAAGAATTGCGGAAAAGTCAAAGAGTTTATTTGCTGACAGACTTGATTCAGTTCTTCTTTACGGTTCCTATGCGCGTGGCGACAATGATAGTGAGTCAGATATTGATATAATGATACTTGTTGATATTTCAGCACAGGAGCTTTCAAAGTTTAAAAAGAGCTTTATTATGCTTACTTCTGAACTCGGTCTGGAGTATGATGTAGTTGTTACCGTCACATTAAAAGATACCGCAACCTTTAACCGTTATCTCGACGCAGTTCCGTTTTACGGTAATGTGAAAAGGGAGGGCATAAAAATTGCTGTCTGAAGAAAAAATTACTCTTTCGAAAACGAGACTTAAATAGAGGCTCTTGTTGAAATCCGTCAGGAAAGCGATTACGACGATTTTTATATAATCTCCAAAGACGAGGTTTATGAACAGCTTCAGAATGCAAAAGAGTTTATTGAAGAAGTTGAAAGCTATTTATTGACACAGTACAAATTATAACATTTACCCCTCACTTGTGTAAAAGCAGGTGAGGGGTTTACCCTTGACTTATAAAAAATAATGTAATATAATGTTTAATTAATGTAAGATTATTATACTATTATCTATAAATAAGAAATGAGGTAGAAATTATGAAACCTGCAACAAAATGTATCCACTCAGGTTATGCACCCAAAAACGGTGAGCCCAGACAGCTCCCTATCTGCCAGAGCACAACCTACAAATATGACTCCAGCGTTGAAATGGGCAAGCTCTTCGACCTTGAAGCTTCGGGCTATTTCTATACCCGTCTGCAGAATCCTACCAATGACGCTGTTGCTGCAAAAATCGCTGACCTTGAGGGCGGTGTTGCTGCAGTGCTCACTTCATCGGGTCAGGCTGCAAACTTCTTTGCAATTTTCAACATCTGTAACGCAGGGGACCACGTTGTTTGCTCAAGCGCAATTTACGGCGGTACGTTCAACCTTTTCAACGTAACTCTTAAGAAGCTCGGCATTGATTTCACCTTCGTTGCACCCGACTGCACAGAGGAAGAGCTTAACGCAGCTTTCAAAGAGAACACAAAGGCAGTTTTCGGCGAAACACTCAGTAACCCCTCACTTCAGGTGCTTGATATTGAAATGTTCGCAAAGGCTGCTCATGCTCACGGTGTACCCCTTATCGTGGATAACACCTTCCCCACACCTATCAATCTTCGTCCCTTCGAGTTCGGTGCAGATATTGTAACTCACTCCACAACAAAGTATATGGACGGCCATGCAACTCAGGTTGGCGGCTGCGTAGTTGACAGCGGTAACTTCGACTGGACTCAGAACGATAAATACCCCGGACTTACAACTCCCGACGATTCCTACCACGGCATCACTTATGTTGAACGCTTCGGCAAGGGAGCTTACATAACAAAGTGCGTTGTTCAGCTTATGCGTGACCTGGGTTCAATTCCCGGCCCTCAGAATGCTTTTCTTCTTAACCTCGGCCTTGAAACTCTTGCACTTCGTATGGAAAGACACTGTCAGAACGCTCTCAAGGTTGCTTCATTCCTTAAAAACAGCGACCTTGTTTCATGGATTTCATATCCCGGTCTCCCTGGCGACAAGCAGTACGATATCGCTAAGAAGTATATGCCGAACGGCACCTGCGGTGTAATCTCCTTCGGTGTAAAGGGCGGCAGGGAGGCTGCAACAAAGTTTATGGATTCACTGAAGCTCGCTTCAATCGTAACGCACGTTGCAGATGCAAAAACCTGCGTGCTTCATCCTGCTTCAACAACTCACCGTCAGCTTACAGAGCAGCAGCTTCTTGAATGCGGCGTAAAGAGCGACCTTATCCGTCTTTCAGTAGGTATCGAGGACGCAGAGGACATCATCGCAGACATTGAGCAGGCTCTCGTAGAAGCAACAAAATAAGGAGTATAAAAAATGAAGCTTGGTATAGTAGGTTTGCCTAATGTAGGTAAAAGTACACTTTTTAACGCAATCACAAACGCAGGCGCACAGTCAGCTAACTATGCGTTCTGCACAATTGAGCCCAACGTCGGCGTTGTTGCAGTTCCCGACTACAGACTCGATAAGCTCAGAGAAATGTATAACCCCGTAAAGTTCACCCCTGCAACAATTGAATTCGTTGATATTGCAGGCCTTGTAAGAGGTGCTTCAAAGGGTGAGGGCCTCGGAAATAAGTTCCTTTCACATATCCGTGAGGTTGATGCAATTATTCACGTTGTGCGCTGCTTTGAGGACGACGACATTATCCACGTTGACGGCAGTGTTGACGCTAAGAGAGATATTGAAACAATCAATCTTGAGCTGATTCTCTCTGATATGGAAATGATTGACAGAAGAATCGACAGAACCTCAAAGGCTATGAAGGGCGATAAAACTCTCGCAGCAGAGGTTGATTTCCTCAAGAGAGTGAAGGAAGCTCTTGAAAACGAAATGCCTGCAAGAAGTGTTGAGTGCGACGAAAACGAAAAGGCAATTCTTGACACAGTTGCACTGCTTACATCAAAGCCCGTTATCTATGCTTGTAATATGAGCGAAAGCGACTTTGTTTCAGGTATCGACACTAACGAAAACTATCAGGCAGTCTGCGAAATCGCAAAGGCAGAGGGCAGCGAGGTGCTTCCCATCTGTGCAGGTCTTGAGGCGGAAATTTCCTCACTTTCCGACGAGGATAAGGAAATGTTCCTTGCAGATTTAGGTGTTGAAAGCAGCGGTCTTGACCTTCTTATCCAAAGAAGCTACAACCTTTTAGGTCTTATTTCATACCTTACTGCAGGTCAGCCCGAGGTAAGAGCGTGGACAATTAAAAAAGGCACAAAGGCTCCTCAGGCGGCAGGTAAAATCCACTCCGATTTTGAAAGAGGCTTTATCCGTGCAGAGGTTGTATCCTTTGACACTCTTATGGAGCTTGGCTCACTTGCAGCTGCAAAGGAAAAGGGACTTGTAAAGAGCGAAGGCAAAGAGTATGTTATGAAAGACGGCGACATTGTTCACTTCCTTTTCAACGTATAAAACTTAATAAAAATCAAACCGTCAGCAAGAAATTGTTGACGGTTTTTTTAATGGGCTTAACATTCATTTGCCTATGTTGTGTAATTTTTAATATTCTTTAATAATTTTCTGAAATCAATTGACTTGCCATAGTTTTACAGGTACTATTAAGATGTTAAATTTTTATAAATCAAGGAGGAAAAGACATGACAATTATGAAAAGAATGCTTTGTGTGTTTATGTGCTTTCTTATGCTTTTCAGCTCCATTTCGGCGGTGAGCCTTGCAGCAGAGGAAATTACATACAGCCTTAAGCACTACACAGAAAAAAGCGATACCTATAACGCTGACCTTTCTCTCGACAAGGCAGATAAACTGCTGAGCGATAACAAGGACAGTCTTTACTTTGAGGTTAAGCAGAATACCATTTTCGGCAGTGAAAGGGTGCTTCTTACAGTAGACCTTACTTCAGTCAATGCAATCTGCAAAACCATTGACGACTACAAGGGTGTGCTTACTCTTGCAGGACCGTTTATGGGCGACCTTAAGGATCTTGATTTTTCAACCTGGAAAACAGGTATGACAAGAGAAAAAACAGGTGATATTGTTCTTATTAAAGAGCTTATTGAGCTTATAAATGCCAACAGAGGCCTTGTGCAGAAAATCTGCAACAGTGAAGCTGATTTAGGCCTTATTCAGGCTTTCTTTGACATCAACAGCCTTCTCGGTAAGGACGGCATTTCGGGCTTTATCAAAGGCTTTATCGTTGATCTTGTTTATGACAAGGATAACAACGCAGCGCAATACAACGCAGCTTATGAAAGAGCGAAAAACGATTTCGACTCCTTCCTTTTTACCGATTTGCTTTATAAGTTTGTAACAAGCAGTGACGGACTTCTTCCCGGCTTTACAATGAACAAAAATTCAACGGTAGAGGATATCATAATCGTTGGCTTCGGACTTGTAATTGATAAGTATGTTGCTCCCGCATTAAAGGAGCTTGACATAGATCTTTCCGATTACGGTGAAGAGCTGAAAAATCTTTCTGCACTTCTTAATCTCAAGGGCAGCACCTACGATTTTTCAAAGGTACGCTTCACTTCAGGTGCCTCACTTCTTTCGCAGATAAATAACGTTATCGGTGAAATCTTAAAGCAGCTTGTTCCCTCATATACTGCATGGCAAAAGGGAGATTACACCCTTATTGAAAAGAACGTTGAGGGTGTTTTCAGATACCTTGCAAAGGGCTCGGGACTTATTGAAAACGCAGACTCACTCACATACGAAGAGCTTATGTTTGAGGTTGTCTCCCTTATAATGGGAAAAATCGGCTTTGATGAAGGCGTTCAGAACTGCAAGAGCCTTGAGGATCTGGTGTCCGTTCTTATTATCAACGTAGCAAATGAGCTTCATATCGGTGTGAATTACAAGGGGAACGAACACTACACCGTTGTTCTCGGCGACATTCTCGCATGGCTTCTTTACGACTATATCAACCTTACCGACCTTTCAGGCGTAACCTATACTGCAGGCGGAGGAAAGGATATATGGGAGGTTCTGAACTATGTGCTTAACTATCTGTTCTTCCAGAAGGATCTTGCAGGCTTTACGGGTATTGCCGTAAGCAAAACAGATACACTGTTTACAAAAATCGATAAGTTTATCGACTGCTTCGGTGAAAACAAAAACGTGAACTTCGATTCAAAGAAGTTCCTTATGGGCGATGAAACACAAAAGGGTATCATTGATTCCGTTTTCACTCTCGATTTACAGAATATTATTGATATAACAGCAGTAAAGGCTCTTAACTGTGCAGGGGACGTACCTGTAATTGAGTTCATTTACAAAACACTTATGTATGTTCTCAATAACTGGTCAGGTACACAGATGTTCCCGCCTTACACCGCAACAAGACCTCTCAATACCGCTCTTCAGAACGACAACCTTTCCGTTATGATTAAAGATGCCATTGAGACAATCAACGCACGTAAGGATTACGCAGTACCCCTCACAACTCTGATTATTGCCCTTATCTTCAAGGAAGAACCTTCTTCAAAGGGTGAAATCACAGTTACTGCAAAAGAGGGCTCAGAGCCTCAGATAAGCGTAAAATTCGGCTCAGCAACTCTCACAAAGGGTAAGGATTACATCATCCGAGAGGAAACAAACGACCTTTCGCAAAAGGTAATTACCTTCCGTTTTACTGATAATTACAGCGGTTCTGCAGTGCTTCCCGTCCTCTCAAAGACAGAAGCACCAAAGGCTGTAATTTCAGAGGGTAAGGTCAACCTTTCCTGGACAGCAGCTCCCGGTGCAACGGAGTATGAGATTTATGTAAGCGAAAACTCAGGCTCATTCAGTAAGCTCATTTCAGTAACAGGAACAGAATTTGTTTTTGCAAACGCCAAAAACGGCAGCAGCTACAGCTTTAAAGTAAAGCCCGTTGCAAAGGACGATTACGCCGTAAGCTACGGCCTTTTAAGCGCTGAAGCTTCTGTAACACTTCCTCTTGATAAGGTGAAAAAACTTGAAATCACTGATGAAACCAACACTTCACTTTCACTTTCATGGCAGAAGGTAAACGGTGCAGATAAATACGAGGTTTACCTTTACAGTGGCAGCTGGAAGAAGCTTACAACCCTTTCAGGTACAAGCTATACCGTAAAAGACCTTAAGGCCCATACCTCATACAAGGTGAAGGTGAGAGCTTATAACAGCAAAAACAAGACTTACGGTGACTTCTCAGATACCGTTACAGAAAGAACAAGCCTTTCAAAAGTAAGCAAGATAAAGAGTAAAAACGTAAAGGATACCTCAGTTAGAGTGTACTGGTCAAAGGTGAGCTCAGCTGACACTTATCTTCTTTATCAGTATTCAGGCGGAAAGTGGAAGAGAATCGCAAAGACAAAGGATACGGCTTATAACGTAAAATCTCTTTCACCTAACAAGACCTACTACTTCAAGGTAAGAGCATATAACAGCAGCAGTAAAGAGCTTGGCGAATTTTCACCTAACGTAAAAGTTATTACAAATCCGTCTAAGGTTAAAAAGCTGAAGGCTTCCTCAGTTAAAGCAACCTCACTTAAGCTTTCATGGCAGAAGGTAAGCGGTGCAACAGCTTATCAGGTTTATCGCAGCACCAACGGCAGCAGTTGGACAAAGGTTGCAACTGTAAGCAGCAAGAATACTTACTATAACGAAAAGAAAGCAAAGAAAAACACCAGGTATTACTACAAGGTGCGTGCTTACAGAAAAAGCGGCTCAAAGGTTTACTACGGTGACTTCTCATCAGCAGTAAAAGTAACAACAAAGAAGAAATAAAAAGAAACGGGACTTCTCAAAAAAGAGGAGTCCCGTTGTTTAGTTAATACTGAAAGTTAAGCCGGCAGATTACCTTATAAGCCCTTACATCGTCATCGTAGTCGGTTTCACCGATGCTGTAGCCTATGAAGTCCGAGCCGAAAAGCTCGTCCATATAACTGAGAATGTATTCAGCCGTTTCGTTTGCCGAATAGGCAGGCAGAGTAAGTGGAGTAAAGCAGGTCATTCTGATAGTGATTTTGTTAAGGTCGGGGTTACCTTTTGTAACGGAGTTTTCCTCGCACAAAAGGGAAAAGTAAGTTTTTTTCAGCGGTACAGGTAAGTTGGTACGCTCATAAGCACGTACAGCCTCTGCTGTTTCGCTTATTTCAACGTCCTCGTTGATAGCATCCTTGATTTTGTTTATTATTTCAGCAGATTTTTTCATATAAGGTCCTCCCTGTGCACAATAGCCCAGTAGTAAAGAGGCTCACTTTTAAGGTATACCTTTTCGTAGTGGTCAACACGGTATTTGTGTCCTTCAAACTTAAGGTAGCTGCTGATTCCGTCAAGCTCTTCAAAAGGCACCTCAATGGGAGCCATAATCAGATATTTTCTCATACTGTTGTAGCCAAGCTCCGTAGGAATACCGCTGAGATATATTTTGTTTTTATATCTCAGCGGTTCAAAAACACAGTCAAAGTCAGTAACGGAGCTTCCCTTTACAAAGCTGAAGGTTACACCGAAGCCGCTGAAAAGCTTACTGTAGATATGGTTATCCTGCAATTACGCAGAACTCCGTATCCTTCAGAATTGACGCCGCCTTTGCAAGTGCCGCGACAAGAACCTCTTTTTCAAACTGAAGCTCCTTTTTAATGTCACGGCGGATTGTCATATCGCCTGCCTTGTAACTTTCATATCTGTCAGAGGAGCTTAAGGCTCCGAGAAAAAAGTTGTAATGTGCAACTGCACACGCTGTTTCGAGAATGAGGGGGTCAGCTTCATTGACACCGTCTTTAAGCCTTGATTCAACATAGTTAAGACCCGACTCACTGAAGGCGGTAAGCTTTTCTTCTGAAAAGCCCTCAGTATCCGAAAAAAGCTTAAGTGCGCTTAAAACGTCTGCAACCGTAATCATGGGGTTTCACCCCTTAAGAAACCATAAGAAGCTTTGAAGCATCCTGAGAAATCTTGGCGAAGCCTGAAATGGTTGTGATTGAAGCTCTTTCAAGCTGACGGTCAATAAGCTTGTCATATTCGGTAATAACGTTACCGCACTGAACCTTTTCAAGAGCAAAGTTCTTGTCAAGACCGATAAGCTGACCTTCAAAAACGTTTGAGCTCTTGTAAAGCTCTGCACCGAAGGGAGTGATAAGCTTACCTGTTGAGTGGAAGTCAAGACCTGTGTAAGCATCTCTGAATTCGCTCATTTTAAGAAGAGCTTCGAGTACGTCAGGTGAAGCGATGACAGTTGTCATATTGTAGGGGTCAAATTTGTTCCAGAAGGTAACAAGGTCTGAGTAAGTAAGAGTGCCTGAATTTTCAACAGAGTGTTCCTCAATGAAGTTGCCGTTGCCGTCGCCATTGACAAGTGTGTCAATTGCATCGAAAAGCTCAGCCTTTGCAATTGCAGCACCGATCTGCTTAAGAACAACAGTGAAAAGGTCAAGGCGCTGAAAACGGATTGCTTCATAAGTTGCGCTGAGTACACGGCCTCTTTTCTTAAGCTTTACAAGGTTTTCCTTGGTTGTGATTTTTGTTTCGGGGATGAAAGTGCCTTCATTTACAATGGCAGGAATTCTTGTTTCGTCGTTAGTTGGGCATAAAATTGTTCTGTAATCCATGCCCTCAATGTTTGTAACTGTTGCGATGATTCGGGGGAGAATATCGTTTTCCTCTGCACCCTGGTAAACTGCTCTTGAAACGTATTCGGGGAAAAGAGCAGCTGAATCGGTTGTACGGAAAAACTTATCGATGCAGTCGCTGTTTTTGCCGCTTACCTTGATGTCGAAACGCTTAAGCTGTCTCTGATAAGCGTCGAGACCTTCAAGCTCTGTGCCTGCGTAGTTTTCGCTGGGGTCGATGCTTTCGAGAGCTTCTGTAAAGCTTTTACCTGTAGAGTAAAGTCCTTTTTCAAGTTTAATGTTGTCAAATGCCATAGTATAAATTCCTCCTTAAAGTATGATGTCAATAAGCTGATTGACTGTGTCAATGTCAAGAACAAGAATGTGTCTGCCATTTTCGCTGACCTTAACGTAGCCGTTACCGTCTGATGCAAGCTTGTTGTAACCGAGCGTGGGAGCAGTACCTGAATACTTTACCCTTGCGTGACCTTTGAGAATTACGCTTGCGTAAAGGTCGTTCACTGCTGAGCAGATACCGCAGAAAAGTCCGTCATCAGCGAGAATGCTGGCTCTTTTAAGTGAGCCTACACCTACTGCCTTGCCTACGGCTACGTTCTTATCCTTTAAAAATGTTGCTTCTGTTGTGTCGAATCCGTCAAATGCGGGTGTGTTCATAATAAATCCTCCTTAAATTTTAAAAGCATTGTTGTTGGTGGTTGTATTTGTGCTTGTATGTCTCAGCTGAAGGGCGGGAGGCATTATTTCGCCCGCCTGCTTTCTGAGACCGTCTCTCAGTGAGCGAAGCTCTGAAAGATTCATAAAGTTACAGCTCTGAGTGAACTGCTTTGTGTTAACCTTCGGCATTACAATGAGGGCATAGCGGGCAATATCCTCTGTAAGGTGCTGCTTGTAGGTGAGAGCCTGAGATGAAAGCTCTTCAAGTTCAGCAATATAATCGAGAATATCCCTTGCCTGCTCAGGTGTAATAACCGTATCCTCGGTTATGGATTTGATAATATCCGTTCCTTTGGTCAAGGTACGTTCCTCCTTAATAAATGATTTTGTAACGCCTGCTTTTCTTTGTGCAGGCACTGCGACGAATGACCACTCGTAAGCATCGGTGGGATTTTTAAGAATGCCGTAGCAAAGCTTGCCGCTGTACTTTCTTCCCTTGATGTGCTTACACTCGTGCTTTTTCATTTCTTTTCCGCAGATTGAACAGATACAGCTTTCAGCACTGCAGCTTACACTGACTTCCTTTTTGATTCCGCCGTCAATTTCCTTTATAAGGTCGGCGTTGCTCTCGGTTCTGAGCATATAGGCTCTTGCCTTGAGTGCAGTGTAGGGTTCACCTGAGTCTGTAATTTTCGAGCTGTCCTGCTCAATGTAGGTGTGAAAAATCCGTGCGGACTGGTCCTTTGAGCGCATACTGTGATCAGTAATGCCTGTTTTTCCAACGAAAAGCTCTTTGAGCTTATGAAGTGAATCAAGGCTGAAGCGCTCAGAGTCTCTGTCGATTTCATTGTCGCAAAGGGTGAGAGAGAAAACATAAACGTCCTGCTCTTTAAGCTCTGCTCTGGAATACTTGTTGATAAGTGAAAGCTCCTCTTTAACCGTCAATTGTGTCACCTCCGATTTCACTGAGTATTTTCTGTGTCTGTGCGTCGTGAAGTCTGCTTTGTGAAAGCTCGGTAATATCCTGAAGGGTTATGCTGTTCCATTCAATATCGAAGTCGCAGTCATAGCCGTTCATTCGAAGCCACAGAGAGCAGATTTTTGAAATAATGGGGTTCAGCTCACGACGGTAAGAGTCAATTTCGCTTGTAAGAACATCGGCCTGCTGATAGCTCATTCTTTCCGTTGTGGACCAGTTAAGACCGAGCAGGAACGGGGGGATTCCCAGCTTTGATACAATCTGCTCAAGCATCTGTCTTACGGGAACGGCACTGTCGAGAATCTGATTGTCTGCGCCGATAGCCTTGATGCTGACATCGCCCACGGCAACGAAATCCTTAACTGAGCCGCCTTTTTCCATAGCTCTGCTCCACTCTGAAGCAACCTGCATGGCACGCTCCTTGGCGTAAGCCTTGTCAACCGCGTCGTTCTGAGGCTTGTATGTAACAGCAAATCTGACGTTGCCCACACGTTCCCAGTTGATACCGATAGTGTTATAAATTTTAAGCAGAATATCGCTCACGAAGGGAAGCCCCTTGAGAATGGACGTGCCGTAAAGCTTGCCCGGCTCAGGATTATGCACCGAAAGAAGAACCAGCGAGGGGTATTTCACCGGCTTGAACACTCCACTGCCGCTGTCTGACGAAACTACTATGTCAAGCGGAGTTTCGCCGTAGCCGAGGCTGACAGACTTAAGGTCGGCATTGAAAAGGTGAGTGATGCTTCTGCCGTCTGTGCAGATTTCGCCAACAGCCGTGCCGTAGGTCAGAAGCTGTTCAAAAAAGCTGCCGATAAAAGCGTCAATACCGCAGCGTGTTCCGCCTACGTTTACGCTCTGAAGAAAATCCTTAAGCTCTTTTTCGGCTTTCTTGTTGTCACAGAGAACCTGAAAGCTTCCGAGAAGACGTATAAGCTTAAAAAGTGCCGCATCAATAACGGGAATAGCCTCTCTGAGACTTTTGTAAAGCTCCATATCGGGCGAAGTCGGATTGTAGGAAGAAAGAGACATAAAAGGGTGAGAATTTCCGCCTGTCTGTGGTACGGCAACGGCATCGCAGGTGCTTTCGTTTTTCTTTTTTCTTAAAGCCAAATTCTTTTTTTACTCCTTTCTGCAATATTTTCTGAGGATAACGGGGAGGTATCAGCTTCGGTTCATAGCAAATGCAATGAACCCGTCATCCTCTGTTTTGCCAAGAACGGTTGAAACGAAGTAACGTATTTCATCCATGGCGTGGTCGTTTTCTTTTTTAGGGGTATCTTTTGCTGCACCCTCGTCCCAACGGTAAAGGGAAAACTCCTTCAGCGCCGCCTTGCAGTTTGGCGAAATAATAATTCTGCCGTCTCTGAAGGCACCCTGAACCTTTCTTATACCGTCGGTGACGTCGTTTTTAGCGGGGATTACTCTCAGCCTTCCGTGACGTCGGATACATTCAATGAAAGAAGCTGCTGACGGGTCAACAATAACCGCCTCGATTTTAAGTCCGTCTGTAAATTTTTCCAGCTGACTGTAGTATTCCTCATCGGTCTTCTGACGGCCCTCAATTCTTGATGAATAGTAAAATTCATCGAAACGGTACCACACCGTGCCGTGTAAGCCCCACAGACCGAAGGAGGTCGGGTTGACAGTTCCGTAATCGCAGGAAACGTAGCATTTTTCAAAAAGGGATACGGGCGGCTTCTCCACATATTTTCCGCCGGCTACCTCAGGATAAATAAGACCGTCAACCGCCACCCATTTTCCCAAAACAAATCTTTCATAAAACGCACCGCTGTATAGATTTTCATAACGGCGGATTACGTCAACTGAAAGGGCGGGGTTGTCTTTCATAAGGAAGTGCAGATAAAGACAGTTCTTTTCCTCAGCCTTTTTTATCCATTCCTCGTAGAACCAGTGCATGGGGTTTTCAGGGTTGCAGTTAAACCAGAAGCGGGAATTTCTGAGAGAGCATCGTGCAAGTGCCTGCTCAGCGAAAGAGCGGGGCATAAGCGCAACCTCGTCAAGAAGAACACCGCCAAGGGTCATACCCTGAATGAGTGAAGCGGAGCTTTCGTCTTTTCCGCCGAAAAGGTAAAATCTGTTGCATTTTTTGCCGTAGCCTATTTCAATAAGATTCTGACTCAGCTTTTCCTTGCAGGAAAACCCCATTTCTCTCAGTTGAGGGAGAAGCGCAGTAATAATGTTACGCTTCAGTGAGGCGATGGTTTTTCCGCAGATTGCAAAGGAAGTGTCGTCAAAATAATAGAAAGCCCAGGCGACAAAAGATATTGACATACAGGTTGTTTTACCGCTTCTCACTGCACCGTCACAGATGATACCGTCATAGTTGCTGTCAGGCGAGGACGGGTGCCACCAGGTGAGGGCGGTGAGCTGCTTTTCGGAAAAGGGGATAAAGCTGTCCTTACTCAAAGCTGCCGCCTTTCAGTGCAGCAGCACCTTTTTCAATGGCACTGTAAAGGGAAGTGTCTCCCTGTGCGGAGATTTCGCACATATCTTCAAGGTGTTCCAGCGCCTTGAGCCGATCGAAAAACTTGATTTCAACGTCGCCGCCCTTTTTTCTTTTGATTTCCGCAATATTGAAAAGATCCATTTCCTCAATCTTCTGCGGGTCAATATCGTCGGAAAAAATCAGCTTGACGGCGTCGCTTACACAACCGAAGGCGAGCCTGAAATACCCTGCCGAAATATCCTTTTCGTTCTGTTTCCTCTGTTCATCGATTCTTTTAATTTCCCTCACTACGCTTTCTCGTCTGAGAAGCCTCAAAGCACTTTTTTCGGGAAAAACGTATCCCGATTTTGCTGCAGCCTCACGGCCGTTGCGTGAAAGGGAGTAGTAGGTACAAAAGAGTTTTTCTTTGCTTGTTAAATCTTTGATTTTGTTCGCTCCTTTCTTTGATTCTTGCAGGAAGAAATACTGGTTTTTCTTTCTTCGTGCTGTTTACATTGAAAAATACCTCCCATAAATAGGCCGGAAAACAGTTTTTGGTGCAGAAAACCTGCACCAAAAGCGAGAAAATGAGTGTTTGTTAATAGTTTGTTTACAAAAGGTGTTAAATTTAAGCAGAAAAACTGAAAACGCCATTCTGAGCAAAGCGAAGAATCTACTATACAGTTCGTATAGATTTGTCCTCTGAGTTTGCGAAGGGTTTACATTTTGATTTTTGCTTGGTAGGGTTTGCCCTCTCCGACTGCTTCGCAGTCACCTCTCCCAAAGGGAGAGGCAAGCGTTTATCTCTTTATATATGTATATCCATTCTTGGCTCTCCCTTTGGGAGAGCTGTCACGAAGTGACTGAGAGGGCGCAAGAGTTCTGCTCTAAATACTTGTATATCCATTCTTGGCTCCCTCTTTGGGAGAGCTTTTACGAAGTGACTGAGGAGCGGCAGAACCAACCTTAAGAAAACTTATGAAATTTCGTGAATATTTTTTGAATTAACTATTGACAAATGATTGAGGGCAGTATATAATAGAGACAAGTTAGGGGACAGTCCCTACAATTATTCTAAGAAGGAGGATTTTATAATGGAAAACCTTAACTTTGATGCTCTTAAAGAAGTTATCCTTAATTTCCTTGATGCAGTTGCTGAACTCTTCAAGAACTTCCTTGACGGCGCAATCGAACTTTAATTTTTAGCTAAGTATTAAATTTCTTAAAAAATTCTAACAGGAGGATATTACAATGATTAGAGATCTCATCGCTATGTTCGAATCAGGCGATTTCCAGCCCCTCGTTGATGCTTTCACAAACGGCATTCAGGAACTCCTTGACTTCATCTATGGCAAACTTGCTGACGCTCTTAAATAATTAATTTAAGATAATCAATTGCAGGTCGTAAGGCCTGCAATTTTTTATATATAATTATAAAAAATAAAATATAAGGAAAACTATTGATTTTATCCGATTTTTATGTATAATGTAACTAAGAATAAGTAATTTTATTTCTTCAGAAAGGAGTAAATATAATGGAACAGTACATGGAACAGTTCAAGGAAATTCTTTACAAAATCATCGACTTTATTGATGAAATTATCGCAAAGTTTGTCGGAGAACTCAAGGGCAAAATTGACATTGACTAATTTAAGAACGGAGGCAATTTAAAATGCAGAAACTTATCGACATTATCAACAAGCTTGTTGACTTTATGATTGCTTATCTCGGACCCATTCTCGGTCTTGGTGAAGACGAAGAATAAGAAACATAACATCTGACGCACGGTTTAACCGTGCGTTATTTTTTTTCTACCAATGAAGAATAAAAAAACTAATGAAATTTAATGAATTTTTTTTGAATTAACTATTGACAAATAATTTACTCTGTTATATAATGTAGCTATGTTAGAGGGAATCCTCGGACAAATATTAAAAGGAGGAACACGATAATGAAATTCCAGATTGAAAAGCTCGTAGATGATATCAGACTCGTTTTTGAAGATGGCAAAGCTAGCATCAAGGATCTCATCAACGTAATCATCGACTTCGTTAACGCTCTTCTTAGAAACGAAGAATTCTAATTTTAATTGATGATTCAATTAACTACTTAAAAAAATCTAAACAAGGAGGACACTTCTATGTCAATCGAACCCAAGTTTGAATTCACTTATCAGTGGCTTGTAGACCTTATCAAGAGAATTCTTGAAGACGTTTTCGGCTTCATCGCTAAAGAAGAAGGCTGGGACAAATAATTAACTTAAGTTATTTGCAAATAACTTATACCGCAGACGGAAACGTCTGCGGTTTGTTTTATTTTCTGTTAAATTTCTGTAATCCTATTGATTTATTATTAAATATGTTGTAATATAAAAGTACAGTAAATATACTAAAAGAAAGGAGAAATAAACCATGTGGGCATTTTTTACTTTCATTGCAGACAGAATTTTTAATATTATTGAAGCTATCATGAGAAGAGAAGGCTTAATTTAAACTCTTTTTCAGGGTTTTTAAATTAAAATCTAACAAGGAGGAACACACAATGAACGTTAATGATCTTGTAGCTTTCGTTGTTGACATTCTCAACAAGATTCTTGCTGCTCTCGGTATTGACTACGTTATAGAAGTTGGCAAGAAGGAAGAAGAAACTGAACCCGTAGCATAAGTTGTTACTTAACAGCAAGGAACGCCTGAAGGGGCGTTCTTTGCTGTTTTATAAGTTAAAACCTACGTAGTTTTCACAACGATTCCACAAAGTTGCAAAAATTTCAAAATCAAATTAAAATTTTTAAATTCTATTGAATTATGTTAAAGTTTGATGTATAATTATCCCACAGTTCGTAAGTGAACATTATTTTACAGAGAAAAGGAGATTTAATAATGGCAATTGCAGATTTTTTCAACGAAATCGTTGAAATCGTAACACTTATGTACAACAGCCTTATGGCATGGATTTCAGAGTATTTCAAAAAGGAAGAAGCATAAGTTTTAAACTGCCTGTTCATTCAGGCAGTCTTTTTTTATCTGATTTTTTAAAAAACTATTGATTTTGTAAATTTATTGGTATATAATCGATGTGGACCTTAAAATTAAGGATATTTTTTATAGGAGGCGTAGTACAATGTTAGATTTCTTAAACGAACTTAGCACAATCATCGACAAGCTCTTTGAAATCGTTTACAAGGTAATGTATCATGTAGATTACATCGTTGACAAGTACGACGATTCAGAAGAAGCTGCATAATTGGATTGTAATTCAACCCCAAAAGAGCCCTTGTGGCTCTTTTTTGCTTTTAATTGCAACAGAAAAGTGAAATCTATGTTATAAATTATTGTCTGCTATTGATTTATTTTAAAATTTGATATATAATTTCAATCAAAGATAAATATTTATTTGGAGGTGACAACGATGATTATGGATTACGTTTATGAACTTTTCGGCACAGATAAGAGAGGTTTCTTTGACGGTCTTATGGATGCTTTCAAAAAGCTTTATAACTTCCTTCTTCCTTTCCTTCTTTCAGCTAAGTTCGACGAGATGTTTGGAACAAATGAATAAAAAATGTAGTATTTTCAAATTACATATTGATTTTTGGAAACACATAATGTATAATGTAAACGGAAGGTGAATAAAGCACCTTACTCAAATTTTTACGGAGGTATAAAAAATGGAAGCTTTCTTCAATTTCATTAAGGATCTTTTTGACAGAATTGTTGAACTTGTTATGGGTATCCTCAACAAGACAGGCGCAATCGAATAATTAAAACAAAAACTGCTTCGGTTGTTCCGAAGCAGTTATATTTTAATGAACGAATAATTAAATTCGTTTAATTTTCTTGTATAGTATTGCTTAAAATAGTTTTATGCTATATAATAGCATTATAATAATTAGAGAAGGAGGTAACTTAATAATGGAAACAGCTAAGTACGTTCTTGATCAGATTAAAGAAATCTTCATGTATGTTATCAATATGCTCAAGGAAATCTTTGGCGTAAAAGATGAAGAAGCAGCTGAATAATTACATATCCTGAAAATTTCAAAATCAAAGGAACCCTTTATTGCTTAAAGGGTTTCTTTTTTTCTTGACTTTTTGCGTGATGAGGATATATAATGAATCCTCAGAGTAAAAATAAAAGTGAGGTGAGCTTTGTGTCAGGCTTTTCAGAAATTCTTTCTTCTTCAATTGAATACTCAAGTGTGAAAAATGCAGTTAAAACCTCTGCACTTCCCATGGGTGTAATCGGCCTTTCTCAGGTGCACAAGGCTCATTATATCTCTTCTCTTTCAGAGGATATGGGGGAGAAGTGTCTTGTAATCTGCCCTGATGAGGCTTCGGCAGTAAAGCTTACGGAAGACCTGAATGTTTTTTCTGAAGGGGCTTATCACTACCCGGCAAGGGACTTCAACTTCCGTCAGACAGACAGCAAATCCCTTGATTTTGAGCAGAAGCGTCTTGGCGTACTCTGCCGTATTCTCGACGGAGACTATAATTATATAGTATGCTCAATTGAGGCAGCAATTCAGCTGACTATACCTCCCAATGAGCTGAAAAAGCACATATTAAAGCTGACAACTGAAACGGAAATCACCACCCATTCAATTATAAAGCTGCTTATCAGTGCAGGCTATGTGCGTACCGAGCAGGTTGACGGCGTAGGTCAGTTCTCACTTCGTGGCGGTATTCTCGATATTTTTGCACCCGGTCACTCTTCTCCCTGCAGAGTGGAATTCTGGGGCGACAGCGTGGATTCAATTTCACTTTTCGACCTTGAAACTCAGCGCAGAACAGAGGTGCTCAGCGAAATAAATATAACTCCCGCAACGGAAATTCTTTTCGATTCACCCGAAATAATGAAAGAAAAGCTTGAGGAGTTTCTGCCGACGGTAAAAGGTAAGGGCAGTGTAAAGGTAAAGGCGGCTATAAATGAAGATATTGAACGCCTCAGCCACTTTATGCACATAGCTTCCCCCGACAGATACCTTTCTCTTGCGTATGACGGCGTTGCATCAATTTTTGAATATATGGAAGGAAAGCTTACCTTCGTTTGCGAAAGCGGTAACGTCAAGCAAAGATTCAACGCATCGTCTCAGCTTCTTCTTGAGGATGTGCGAGCAGCCTTTGAAGACGGTTTCCTTACCAAGGGCCTTGATACCTATGCTCTGACATGGAACGAGGTGCTTTCGGAATACTCAGACGGCAGAACAGTTTTCGTTGACAACCTTGCCCGAGGCTCTTTTGATGTGCCGGTTAAAAATCTCGTCAGCGTAACGGCACAGCAGACCTCACGCTGGGACGGTACACTGTCTTATCTTCTTGAAGACCTTGAGCCTGCACAGAGATTAGGCTACACCGTTGTAGTAATGGCGGGTACCGAAAAAAGTGCAAAGGAGCTTGCTTTTGACCTTGAAACTGAGGGGCTGAAGGCGAGATTCTTCCCTGTAATACCTGCAGAATTCCCGAAGAAAACTGTTTCTGTAATAGGCGGCAGTGTTTCCGGCGGTATCGAATATGCCGCTGAAAAGTTTATGCTATTTACCTACGGCAGAGCTACTCCCAAGGCACAGAAAAAGGTACAGAAAAAGTTCAAAACGGGCAGGGGACTTACCTCTCTTGAGGAGATTACAAAAGGTGATTATGTAGTTCATGCAGTTCACGGAATCGGTGTTTTTGACGGTATAAAAACCATGAATGTTGCAGGTAAAATAAAGGACTACATCAAAATCAACTTCCGTGGCTCAGATGTGCTTTACCTTCCCGTAACACAGCTTGACCTGCTTGCAAAATACGTTTCCCCCGGTGACACGGATAAGGCAATCAAGCTCAGCCGTCTCGGCTCAGACGAATGGAAAAACACACAGAAAAAGGTACGTACTGCCGTAAAGGATATGGCAGCACAGCTTACAAAAATATATTCGGCGAGAATGAACTCAAAGGGCTTTGCGTTTTCACCTGATATTGATATGCAAAGCGATTTTGAGCGCCGTTTTGAGTTTGAAGAAACCGATGACCAGCTTATAGCAATTAACGAAATCAAGTCCGATATGGAAAGAAGCAGTCCCATGGACAGACTTCTCTGCGGTGATGTAGGCTTCGGTAAGACAGAGGTTGCTTTGCGTGCAGCTTTCAAGTGTATTGCAGACGGAAAGCAGTGTGCAATTCTTGTGCCGACAACAATCCTCGCTTTCCAGCATTATCAGACAATCAAAAAGCGCTTTGACGGCTTCCCTGTAGAAATTGATATGCTTTCACGTTTCCGCACTCAGAAGGAGAGAACGGAAATCAAAAAAGCACTCAAACGAGGCAGTATCGATATTATCGTCGGTACTCATTCAATTATTGCAAAAAGCGTAGAGTTCAAGGACTTAGGACTTCTTATTGTTGACGAAGAACAGCGCTTCGGTGTTGCACAGAAGGAAAAGCTTAAGGAAAAATTTCCTCTTGTGGATGTGCTTACCCTTTCAGCAACTCCCATTCCGCGTACTCTCAATATGGCGATGACGGGTATACGAGATATGTCCTCTCTTGAAATTCCGCCCGTTGGCAGACACCCTGTTCAGACCTACGTTGTGGCCCAGGATATGGGAATCCTTGCCGAGGCTATGGAAAGAGAGCTTCGCCGAGGCGGTCAGGTTTATTATCTTCACAACAGAGTGGATACTATAGAAAAAACTGCGGCAAAAATCAAGGAATTTCTGCCTGATGCACGAATCGGTATAGGTCACGGCAAAATGACCGAGGAGCAGCTCAGTGAGGTCTGGCGACAGCTTCTTGAGGGCGAAATTGATATTCTTGTCTGCACAACCATTATTGAAACGGGTGTTGATGTGCCTAACGCAAACACCCTTATAATTGAGGATGCAGACCGTCTCGGTCTTGCTCAGCTTCATCAGATACGAGGCAGAGTAGGCCGTTCATCAAGGCGAGCTTTCGCATACTTTACCTACAATAACCGTAAAGAGGTAAGCGAAGTTGCACAGCGCCGACTTTCAGCTATCAGAGAGTTTACGGAGTTCGGTTCAGGCTTCCGTATTGCTATGCGCGACCTTGAAATCAGAGGTGCAGGTAATGTGCTCGGTGCTCAGCAGCACGGACATATGGAGGCAGTTGGCTACGATATGTACCTGAAAATCCTTTCCGAAACAATTGAGGAGGAGAGAACAGGCGAGGAGTTCAAACCGAAAAAAGAGTGCCTTATTGATATGGCAATTGACGCTCATATTCCCGAAACCTACATTGACTCGGTGAAAAACCGAATCAATATGTATAAGAGAATTGCCGAAATTGAAAACGGCGAGGATGCTATGGACGTTATGGATGAATTCATCGACCGTTTCGGTGAGCCTCCTGCAGCCGTTCAGGGTCTTGTTGATGTTGCACTTCTGAGAAGCTATGCGGCAAAGCTTGGCATTTACGAAATCAAGCAGCAGAATACGGTGCTTCTCATATTCATAAATGAACTGAAGCCTGAAGTTGTTGCTGCAATAGGTCAGTACTTCCGTGGCAGAGCTATGATAAGTGCTGCAAAAACAAGTCCGTACATTACTCTTAAACTGAACGGAAACCCACCCGTAGATGTGCTTAAAGAGTTCATCACTAAGATTACTACTGCCGATAAAGAAAGTGAATAAAATGAAAGCAGACTGTCTTCTTCGGACAGTCTGCAGTTTTTTATTGCCTTCTCCGTTTTATAAGAAGAACGATTAGTGCAACAATCAGTACAGGTATCGCAACAGCAGGCAACCCGAAAACAATTGCCAGAACACCTGCAATACTGAAAGCAGAGCTTGATTGAGCTTCGCTTGAAGAACTCTCTTGAAAATGCACAATCACCTCTCCTTCTTCTTCGTCGGGGTAGCTGACGCTTATTGTATCGTCAGGGCCGTAAGGGTAGGTTTCGTCAGGTTCAACGCTTGGAATTATTTCAATTTCATAGCCCGGTGCAGTTTCAGCATATAAGGTTTCCACATCAGGACTCATGTAGCCTAAAATCGCCATTATGAGAGGCAATAGCATACATAGTACGATGCAGATTAAAAGTATTATTACAAGTGTTCTTACGTTTCTGCCTTTCTTTATCGGCCTGGATTTGCTGATAGATGTTACCTCAAAATCTGATGAGGGCATTTCATTTTTTGCAGTCTCAGACACGTTTTCTTCTTCCATTTCGTCATTCAGCAGATAATCTGTTGTAACCCCGAAAAGCTTACTCAGTGACAGAAGCTTACTCACTTCAGGTGTGGCTTCACCTGTTTCCCATTTACTGACAGACTGCCTTGAAACGCCTAGGCTTTCAGCGAGAGCCTCCTGAGAAAGACCGTTCTTTTTTCTCAGCTCATAAATTTTTTCGTGTAGTGTCATTGTAATCAGCCTTTCTTTGTGTTTTGCTGATTCTATTGTACTTTACAAAGGTGAAAAAAGCAATAAACTTTACTTGGAAATTACGCAACCGTTGGTTGCAGTTGACTTTTTTATGCCGCTATGATAAAATGACCGCAGGTAATCTGCATAAAACAGTAGGCGGTAACTCCCTTTTCATTTTGAAGAAGGGGGTGATAGTATGACAATATCAGAAAAATGTGCAATCATTAATCTGATACTTGCTATTATCTCATTCTGTTACAAAGTACTTAAGGATATCCGAAAAGGAAAACGTAACAAATGACTTCATATTTAGTACGAGATTTAATACATAAATAAGAAGAACACCGCCCATCTTCCAAATCGCGGTGTTCATCTTTAACATCAACATCTGGGAGTTACCTGCTTATAGCAGAGAACCTCTCCGTGTATTTTTATTATACACGGAGTTTTTTATTTTGTCAAGTTCAAACTTATGCCTCTTTAGCTTCAGCTTCAGCCGCCTCTCTCTTCTCTCTTACGAAAGCGTAGATAGGCTCAAGTCTTTCCTTGGTAAGGGGATAACCGAATCTCATAAGAAGCCATACGCCTGTGTAAACAACTGCAGGAATGATTGTGCAGATAAGCATAATCTTTTTACTTGTGCCGTTTTCTGTAATGAAACCGTTGCCTGCTGTTGTGCTGTCGTACTTAGCCCACTGAAGAAGGAAAAGACCTGCTGTGTCAGCGATTGTCTGACCGAGCTTTCTTGAGAAGGTGTAAACAGCGTAAACTGCGCTTTCGCTTCTGATGCCGGTTGTGTATTCCTGATAGTCAATTACGTCCATTACAACTGCCCAGCAGGTAAGGCTTACAAAGGTGTAGCCGAAGCCGATGAGAAGAAGTGCGAGCATAAACATCCATGCAGGGAAAATACCCTTTTCGGGGCTTATCATATCGATAAAGCTCTGGTTGTTAGCGAGAATTGCAAGGACAACTGATGCAATTGCAGCAATGATTGAGAACTTACCGCAAAGCTCTTTTTTACCGTATTTTGCTGAAAGCTTCGGAGTAAAGAGAACAAGGCAAACCATTGGAAGATAGTTGCAGATTGTGCCGAGAACACCGAGATCTGTATTGGTAAAGTAGTTCTTATAAAGGTATGTATTGAAGGAGTTGAACTGAAGCTGTCCTGAAATAAGCACACCTGCAAGAGCAACAGTAACGAAGGGTCTTGATTTAAGGAGTCCCAGATAGGTTTTCTTAAGGTCAACCTTGGGGTCTGCTTCTGAGGGAACTCTTTCCTTTGTGGTCTTGAAGCCTACAAGATAGAAGATGATTGAAAGAATACCCATAACAAGACCAAAAATGAACATCTTATTGCCGTCTGTTACCTTAACAACTTCGTTTGTAACCTTGTCGATAACTGCTGTTCCGTTTTCCATCTTTGCAGAGTAGATAAAGAAGGGAGCGAGAAGTGAAACAACTGCACCGCCTACACCTGAACCGATTGAACGGAAGGTTGAAAGAAGATTTCTGCCGTTGGGGTCGTCAGTGATTACAGAAGCGAGTGAACCGAAGGGAATGTTCATGCCTGTGTACATCATACCGTAAAGACAGTATGTAATGTAGCAGATTGCAAGAAGAAGCCCCTGGCTCTGTGTAAACTGATTATAGGGCAGGAAGCAGAGTATTGTGGAAATACCGAGAGGGAAGGCAACCCATTTGAGATAGGGACGGAATTTGCCGTTTTTGGAGGGCGCTTTCTTTGCAACAATTGCACCCCACAATGGGTCATTGATGCAGTCCCAGATACGTGTAATCATAAACATAACGCCGGCTTTTGCAGGAGCGATGCCGAGAACGTCTGTCATGAACATTTTGAGGTAACTTGAAATATAGGTCAGGTTGAACATATTTGCGGCTTCGGCAATTGTATAGCCGGCAGCGTCCTTTACACCTATTTTATTAGGATGTTCATTGACCGGAGTTTCCTTTTGCTTTTTTTCTTTAGCCATTTTATCTGTCCTCCTGAATTAGCCGAAAAGGCCTTCTTTTACGGTGATGATACCGGGGGTGAAGCCGGCTTCTTCAACAGCCTTGATAATAAGCTCGTCGCTGACGTCGCCTTTCATTGAGATTGTTGCAGAATTCTTTTCGGGGTCTGCCTTAACCTTACTTACACCGCTGATTTTCTTGATTTCATCTTCAACAGCTTTAGCACAGTGCTGACAGTGCATACCTGTAACTTCAATGATTTTTTTCATTGTTATCTTCCTTTCATTAATATAGTATTATTTTGACAGCATATAGAATACCACTTTACCACGGACAAATGCAACATATTTTTCATAAAATTTGAAACAAGGTAAATGCATAGGACGAATTTTGTTAGTTTTGTCCGATTTGGGATGCACTTTTTTGTTGAAAAAAACGAATAAATTTAAACACAAAAATAATTAAAAAATCTTTTTACAAATTTACGCAAAACTGCTTGACTTTTTATGATTTTTAGTGTACCTTTATTAAGTAAATGTTTGCGTATCTTAGGGTACGCGGCATAATACGGAATAGCGCCGGCGAAAAGGCGTAAATTTTTGAAAGGGGTTTAACAAACCATGAAGAAAGAAATCAAGGTTGTTGCCATTGTTCTTGCAGCCCTCATCATTTTCTTAAGCGGCTTCGGCATCGGCGCAACAAAAGGAATCAACGTTAACGTTAAGTACGAAGGCGGCTCAGCTCCTGTAGGCGGCAATACTCCTGCTTCCACACAGTCAACACAGCCCAGCACTCAGCCTTCAACACAGCCCAGCACTCAGCCTTCATCACAGGCTCCCGCAGATGACAACACAACAAAGCCCGCTGACAGCAAGCCCGCTGGTGACAGCAAGGTTCCCGGCACACCAGCAGAAGTAGTTGCAGCTTATAACAAGGCTATCAATGACACAAAGAACTATAAGGGCGCTTGCCACTTCAAGAAGGACAGCACAGTTGCTCTTCAGATCACAGACTGCCCGGGCGGTAACACAGTTGCAGGTATCATTCAGCCTATCGTAGATAAGCTTGCAGGTTCATCAACATGGGAAGCTGATTATAACAACGGTGTAAACGATGCAGACGGTAAACTTTACAATGCTCTCACACCCGGCGACAGAGATGCAGCTCTCACAGCAGATGCAGTTTCATCAGCTACAGCAGTTGCTGACGGCGCTGGTTACAAGATGACAATCGTTATCAAGCCCGAAACATCAAAGTTTGACGGCACAACAACAACTGATCCCACATTCCACAAGCAGGTTACTAACCCCCTCAATCTTGCTGAAATTGACCTTGGCACAGATATGGTTTCAATTACAAGTGCTGACATGTCATACGCAGGTGCAACTCTTGAAGCAAGTGTTGACGGCGAAGGCAGACTTACATCACTTTCACTTAAGATGCCCATCGAAGGTTCAGGTACAGGTAAAGTTAAGTTCCCGCCCCTCGAAGCAACAGTTGGTATCGCAGGTTCACTTGACGACCTCTACACAATTACATACGCGTAAGATTTAACTGAATTTAAAAGCCACTCTTAACGAGTGGCTTTTAATTTTGAACTTTTTAGCTGAGTATGTCTTGGTAGCAAAGAAAAGGTTAGCTTGCAAATTCCGCAGCAGTCTTTGAAAAACAAAATAAAAAAGGCTGTCTGACAACAGCCTTTTCAGATTTTTTAGTCGTGCTTGAAAAGCGCATAGATAAATTTGAACCATGCGTTGAAAGTTCTTGATAAAATCAGATAGAGCTTTTCTAACATTTCCATTGTTTGAGTGTCGTTAGAACCAAACATATTTTTTCTCCTTTACTTGAATGGACTTCTTATTCGTATGTTGGAGGCGGCTTAGGTCCGTCAGCGAGAACGTACATGAGCCAAGCCATAACAGTATCCATGAATTTAAGGAATTCCTGCCATACAGCCATGAAAGCATCCCAATCGAAATAGTTCATACTTCATACTCCTTTTCATTACATAATTTCCTAAAGGTAGAGGCACCTCTAAAGTTAGTACTATTTTACTACGGTTTTCTATTGTTGTCAATTACTTTTTGTAAAATCGTTCATATTTAGTTAATATGCACAGTTTAAAGAGGAGTTTTTTATCGTTAATCTTTTACCTTTGGTTGCTTTGCTGAGTTTTTACAATAGCATTGTATATGCATTTTTGTGTAAAATCGCCTTTGAAAAAGAAATGGGATTCTGCTAAAATCAATACGAGGTGATTTTAGTGGGAAATCAGTTTAAAGCAGGTGACCATATTGTATACGATACCTACGGTATATGCGAAATAACGGAAGTAAAAAAGATTACTCTTGTAAGCGGTACTCCATTTCAGCCGTATTACGTGTTAAGACCCCTCAGTGCAGACCACTCAACTTATTACGTGCCTTGTGAAAATGAGGCGTTATGTAATAAAATGCGACTGCCGATGGATAAAGAAGAAATCGATGCACTGCTCGCCGAGTCAGTTTTAAGCAGCGTAAAGTGGATAGAGAACAGACAGCTTCGTTCTGAAAAAGCAAGAGAGATAATCAGAAACGGCGTTACACCTGACCTGATTGCCTTTATACGCTGCCTTTATGAAAGAAAGCTGAGTCTCAAGGAAAACGGCAAAGCACTTTCTGCAACCGATGAGAGTTTGCTTTCTTCATGCGAAAAGCTTGTAAGTGAAGAGCTTTCTTTTTCTCTTGATATTCCGATAGACGAGGTTGCAGGATATATAAAGGACTGCATAAAGGCTTAAAAAGCCCTTCAGACAGCAAATCATACAAAGACTTTTGTATATTTTTTATATTGCAAGGGAAACCTCTTTTCTTGTATAATTGTTACAGAGAAGATGTATTATTAAAGTAAAAGAGGTGTTTTTATGAAGAAAATAATTACTATAAGCCGTCAGTTTGGTTCCGGAGGAAGAAGTATCGGCAAGGCTGTTGCAGAAAAACTTGGCTATGCCTACTACGACAGCGAGCTTGTTTCGCAGGTTGCAGAAAAAACAGGACTTCATCCTAACTACATTGAAGATGCAGGGGAGTACGCACCGGGAAAGAGTATTCTATCCTATGCTTTTTCTTCAGGAGCTAGTGCAGGCTCAATGAATGCCTCGGATTATCTGTGGAGAGCCCAGTGTAGTGTTATTCTTGAGCTTGCAGAGAAAGGCAACTGCGTAATTGTTGGCCGCTGTGCTGACTACATTCTCCGAGACAGAGATGATTGCCTTAACGTGTTTATCCACGCAAATAAGGAATACAGAGCAAAGCACATAGTTGAACGCTACGGCGTGAGAGATAAGAGCCCTGAAAAACGCCTTGAGGAAAAGGACGGAAAGAGAAAGGTAAATTACAAATACTTTACCGGCAGAGTCTGGGGCAGTGTTGAAAACTACCACGTTTCCCTTGACAGCAGCGTTCTTACTCCCGAAAAATGCGTTGATATAATTGCAGACTTAGCTAAATAAACACTTAACCACCGGTTGATGATTTAACCGGTGGTTCTCGTTTAATATTCAACCTTGCATTTTTCTGCACGTTTTCTGATTATTCCGTCAATGCTGTCCATCTTCATAAATTCAAGCACCTCTTCGGAATACTGAGAAAAGGCATCCTCATCGGAAGTGGCAATAACTGCACGCTCAACTACATAAATTGAGGTGCCTGACTTCACAACTCTCGCAAAACCGTGGGGAATATCCATAACCTTTTCGAAAAAGCTTTCCTCGTAAAGTCCGTCGTCTTTCTTTGCAAGTATAATGGGGAGAGTGTCTGTAACGATAAGACCGAGAGAGGTATTATAGCTTTCGTTAAGCTCGTCAATGGTGGCGGTTTTGTTGTTAATCTGAGATGCCATTGAGCTGAATTTTTTCTCCAGTGCCTCAGTTTCTTTTTCGCTTAAAGATACGGTTTCACCCATATTGTTTTCCTTGAGAAGGCTGCCTTCAATTGCCTTAAAGCCGACGTACAAATCTACAAACTCTTCCTTAAGGTCAGAAACAGAAACGGGCTTTTTGCCGTTGGCGCCGTAGTAGTAATGAAGAAGCTCTTTTTTGCTGTATTCGTTAAAGGTGACGGCATTGATGTCGCTTTTGGTTATGCCTGCGTTTTCGTAATGCTCTGAGAACATACTCCAGAGACTTTCGGTGTCTTCTGCTGTTTTTCTTTTGAAATATGCCCTTACAGACAGGTTCTTTTCTTTTAGCAGAATCTGAGTCGCAGCAAACTCTCTGCACTTCTGAAGGGTAATTTCTGCTGATTTTTCATCGCTTGCATTCTGCTTTTTTGCTTCGTCATAATAGTAGTTGTAAACTCCGTTTTTTACGGCAATACCGTCAACAGTAAAAGCAACGTCTGATTTTTTTCCGCACGAAGCAAAGGCAGAAATCATAATTATAAGAGCTGTAACAAGGGTCAGAAACCTTTTCATAAAACATAATCCTTTTAATTCTTGAAAGTACAATTTGATTATATACCAAAAACAAAGCCTTGTCTACAAAAAATATAATAAAAAGCTTAAGAATGTATGTGATAAAATGATGTGACCCAATAAAAAAGAGAAGTAACTTCAAAATATGGTATAATGAATCTGCTACAAAACATTTACCGTAAGAAAGAAGTACTTCTCATGAATATGATAACACAAGAAGCAAGAAAAAAGC
>JBGVGM010000015.1:0-4124 GCA_045121655.1 Acutalibacteraceae bacterium
TAAATCCACGGTGAGCAGAAAAGACTACCACAAAAAGACACAGATAAAAGCTGATTCGGTAATTTTCATGCTTGCGGCGGTTAAACCACAAAGCGTGTTTTTGCTTACTTTTGTCACAAGAGACAAAAGTAAGTGCCCGCCGCACAGGCGAGCACCGCAGGAAAGCTTGGTAAAATAGAGAGGTGGGAGAGATGTGCTTTCCCGATTCGTAGGATTTTAGCTTAGGAATGCGTTGCGAGAGAAAGAGTTGTGGAGGGAACAGCCCTCTCAGTCAAAATCTTCGATTTTGCCAGCTCTCCCAAAGGGAGAGCCAAGTGTTGTGCTCTTTATTTATGTTTTGCAGCAAAAACCTCTCCCAGAGGGAGAGCCGAGTGTTGTGCTCTTTATTTATGTCTTTACACAAAAAACTCTTCACCACTTACACGATGAAGAGTTTTATTTTACGTTCTTTTGATGAATTCCTTCGAGCAGTGAGGACAGCTGATTTTAATCTTTCCTCTGCCCCTTGGCACTCTTAAAGTATTGTGACACTTTGGACAGCTGTAATATCTGTGGTCTTTATCCTGAAACTGATGAAACTTTTTAACAACAAAAGCTCTCCAGGGAGCTGAAAGCTTCAGAAACTCCTCGTTTTCCTTGCTTCTCTTGCTGTAATTCTTCGAAAGCATACGCCAGAGTGCAAAGCCATAAGGAACAAAACTGATTAAGCTTCCGAAAGGCACTCTGAAAAGAGATAAAACTACAGAAAGGAGCGCACCGAAAATAATAAGCACTGTATTGAGTGCATCGTTTCCATAGCGTCCTGACATAAACTGTCTGATTTTTTCCATTATACCATTCATAAGAGTTCCTCCGTAATTTATTTCACAGTGTATAATAAATCCTCAAGTTTAAAAGAAGATTAAATATTTTACATATTTTAAGAATCATCTTTTTTATAATATTGTTAATTTTACAGTTGATTATTAAAATGGTTTCAATTATAATATATGTTAAAGTTTAAACCGAAGAGATGATAAAAATGAAACTTGTAAAAAAATATCTTAAACGCTACTTTGTCGATGCAATGAGCTTTATGGCTCTGGGACTTTTTTCCTCGCTGATTGTGGGACTTATCATAAGTCAGATTTCAAAAATCCCCGGCCTTTCAATTCTCTCTTCTTTCTCAGGCGTGCTTTCTGCCTCTTCCCCTGTTGTAGGCGGTGCGATAGGTGCGGCAATTGCTTACGGACTTAAGAGCAAACCTCTTGTTGTTTTCTCATGTATTGCCGTAGGTGCTTTCGGATACGAGCTTGGCGGTCCTGTAGGTGCTTATGTTTCCTCACTTATTGCCAATGAATTTGCAAGACTTGTAAGTGGCAAGACAAAAATAGATATAGTTGTAACCCCTCTAGTTACAATTATAGTCGGTGGTTTTGTAAGTACCTTTGTGGGACCTTATCTTTCACAGTTTATGACAGGTCTTGGTGAAGTTATCAACGCTGCAACTCAGCTTCACCCCTTCCCAATGGGAATCACCGTTTCCGTTCTCGTAGGGCTTGCTCTTACAGCGCCTATAAGCTCTGCTGCTCTTTGCATTATGCTGGGCATTGACGGAATTGCTGCAGGTGCCGCCGCAGTAGGCTGCGCTGCACAGATGGTAGGCTTTGCCGTAACATCATTCAAGGCTAACGGTGTGGGCGGACTCGTTTCTCAGGGTGTAGGTACAAGTATGCTTCAGTTCGGCAACATTATGCGTCACCCTCAGATTGTTCTTGCTCCCACTCTTGCAGGCGCAATTCTGGGTCCTGTTTCAACCTGCGTGCTTAAAATGACTAATACACCCACCGGTGCAGGTATGGGTACAAGCGGACTTGTGGGCCAGTTCGGTGCTTACTCGGCAATGGCTGACACCTTCGGCAGTGCTGAAACAATCGTGCTTATTATTTTAATGCACATTGTTGCCCCCGCTGTTCTCTCACTTATTTTCCACCTTGCCTTTAAAAAGCTCGGCATAGTAAAAGACGAATATCTGAAGCTCAGCACAGCTGAATAACATATAAAACTAAGGAGAAACTATGAACGTATACGATTTTGACGGAACAATTTACAAAGGAGACAGTTCTCTGGACTTCTTCAAATTCTTTATCAGAAAAGATCCTAAAATTCTCACCTTTACCCCTGCAATCATAAAGATAATTGACGATTACAGAAAAACCACCATACGTTTTGACGACGTAATTGCCAAATACGGTCACGTAATATCCGACTATGTTGCCAAGCATAACCTTGACATTCCCGGTCTTTATGAGGAATTCTGGGCTACTCACGAGAAAAATATCAAGCCCTTTTATAAGCAGATCCAAAAAGAGGACGACCTTATTATCACAGCGTCTCCCACAATTTCAATGGATATTATCTGCCCGAGAATCGGCGTAAAGCACTGGCTCGGTACTGAGCTTGACCCAAAAACAGGCGAGTTCAACCGTGGCTGCTTCCGTGAGGTTAAGATTGACTTTTTCCGTGAAGCTTATCCCGACGGAGTAATCGACGATTTCTATACCGACTCTCTCAACGATGAATTCCTTTTCCCCTATGCAAAACGTGTTTTCTGGGTAAAGGGTCATAAAATCACACAGATAAAATGATGGAGCGTCTTGATAAAATCATCGCATCTCAGGGTAAGCTTTCGAGAAACGATGTAAAAAAAATGGTTAAAGACGGCAGAATCACTGTTGACGGAGCTACTGTAAAAAAAGCCGACATAAAAGTCGATGCAGAAAAAAGCGTAATTGCCCTTGACGGAAATCCCCTCAACTATAAAAAGCATATCTATATTATGCTCAACAAGCCTCAGGGCGTGATTTCCGCCTCCAACGACAAAACACAGAAAACCGTTGTGGACCTTGTCCCACCTGAACTTTACAGAGACGGCCTTTTTCCTGCCGGAAGACTTGACGGTGACACGAGAGGCTTTGTGCTGATAACGGACGACGGTGATTTCGCTCATAGAATTCTCTCCCCCAAAAACCACATTATGAAAACTTATCACGCAGTTTTGAAAGCTCCGCTTACCCACAGCGATATTGAAGCGTTTCACAAGGGAATTGAGCTCTCAGACGGCACCCTTTGCCTTGAGGCAGAGGTGAAAATGATAAGCGAGAATCCACCCACAGCTGAGGTTAAAATCTGCGAGGGCAAGTACCACCAGGTAAAAAGAATGTTCGCCGCCTTAGGCAACAAGGTGCTCGACCTTAGAAGAGTAAAAATGGGAGAGCTTCATCTCGACGAAAGCCTCTCTGAAGGTGAATGTAGAGAGATTACAAACGAGGAACTGCTTCTCATTCAAAAAAAATAATTAAGAGTTACAGCTTTATCTAATTGTAATAAAGTTGTAACTTTTATTATATTGTCATCATTCTTTCATAATGCTATGATGGAATCAGAAAGGATGTGATTTTATGTTAAAGAAAGCTGTTTCTTTTTTGTCAAAGTTGAATATTTTCAGTGTAGCTCTTTTCTTTGTTTTATTTGTTGTGGTACGCCTTGACGTTCTTCCTGAGGATATTTTTGCAGTGTGGATTTATACAATGATTATTTCGGGAGCAGTAGGCTTTCTTTTTCTTCTGTCCGTTTGTTATCTTTTGTTTAAAAGCAAAAAAATCCCCTCTTCATTCGAATATATTGTAAGCTATTTTCTTTCTGCAGTATGGATTTGCTTTGTGGGCTGTCTTGCTTATGATGTTTTTAATTTTGGTGTTTTCTGAAAAGTGAAGGCTGTGGATTCTCCACAGCCTCAGCTTGTCGAAAAAGGAGTTTTCGACAAGCTGACAGACTGCCGAGAAATGTAGAAGATGACCTTTTCTTTGGCAAGCTGACAAAGGATAGATATAACAAGTCTTAAATGCCCGATTTGCAGCACCTTTGAAATTTTTTCTCCTTGCAATACGCAAGTATTGCTTCGTCGAAGAAAATCCCAAATGCACTACAACTCGAACATTTAAGATTCTTTGAAGTTTAATGGGAGGAGATTTTTATTGTAGCAAGGCAAAAAGCGCAGGAAGGCTTGCGCCTTTCAAGCCTTTTAACGAAGCTACGGTGAAAATATACCCCATTAAACCTTGTCATATCTACCCTTTGTCAGC
>JBGVGM010000016.1:0-14297 GCA_045121655.1 Acutalibacteraceae bacterium
TATTGTTCCGCTGCAATATAATCTTAATGCTTCGATAAAGTACTTGTCCCAATAATTCGAACCGAAAATATTATATACAGTACCGCAATTGTATTCGTTATTGTAGTCATTCCACAGTGAAAACAAGAGTGCAGTTTCGCTATTGCAGTTATGCCTTTTATGTTGGGTGTAAAATCGCCTTTTATCCAAGAGAAAATTGTAGTCTTTGAAAAGCAGATTGAGAACCTAACCGAGAGTGCAAAAGTTATCACAACCATCTCACAAAATTTTGAAAACGAACCTGAATATCAGTTGCCAGAACCTACGGCGATGATGTCGGCACGAAGCTACAAAACCAAGTTTGTCGATCCGCTGATAAAGCGATTAAAAGCACTCGTTATCAAAACTCTGAGCCGGTATTTTGAAGCGAGAACCGATTTTGAACGGTGGCGCACCGCCAATCACTCACTTGCAAGTAGCAACGAGAGATTGAAAAATCGGGTGGCGGCTTTGGAGAATGAAAACGAATATCTACGTGAAGATCTGCGTGATTATAAACTGCTCCGAAAGGTATTCGGCAGCAGGCAGATTGACAATCTGCTTGAACAAGCAAGAGCAAACAAAGGTAAACGGCGTGATGAGCGCTCAAGATAAAATTACAAGGAGGACAACACAATGAAACAGCATTTCACAGACGAAAGAACGGGTATCAGATACACCTTGCAGGGAGATTATTATCTTCCCGACCTTGCATTACCCGCCGAAGAACAAGTTGAAGTCGGCATTTGGGGACAGCGACACTTGCGGTATCTCAAGGCGCACCGCAAAGTGTTTTATACAACTTTACTCACAAAATGCGAATTGAACAGACACCTTGCCGATGTAAACAAGCAGGCTGAGGATATGTTTTTTCGGCTCGTAAAACAGATGGCAGAGCGTGAGGGTGTGACCGAACAGCTCAAAGCAGACAAACAAATGGAATGGGTTGCTCGTATGAATAATATCCGTAGCAGAGCTACCGAAATCGTAAATCACGATATAATTTACAACTAACAGAAGCACGGCGGCAGGGAGAAATCCTTGCCACTAATTTTTTTGAAAAAATAAATTTGTGTGTCACCTTTTATATTGCCCGTGCATCTATACATCAGAACAGCGAAATGATGGTATGATTATGGTATTCAGTAGTTTACAATTTATCTTTATATTTATGCCGATATTCTTCGGGTGCTACTATATTGTACCTGATAAATTAAAGAATTCTATATTATTTATTGGAAGTTTGTGTTTTTACTTTGTGGGCACGATCCATAACCCCGAACATTTTATAGTGTTTATACTAAGTATTATTGCGGATTTTGTGGTTGGTGTATGGATTGAAAAATTTTCGGCACACAAGAAGGTATTATTGACCATAGGCATAAGTTTACACTTAATCAGTCTGGCCGCATTTAAGTATTCCGGTTTTGTAATAAACGAAATTGGTCGGCTCAATCCGAGTTTTAACTTTACGGCAGATATTGTATTGCCTATTGGCATTTCTTTTTACACCTTTCAAGGAATTTCATATATTGTTGATGTTTACCGAGGAACTACAAAGGCACAACAAAGTTTGCTTAAATATACGATATATATTTCAATGTTCGAACAGCTCATTGCCGGTCCGATTGTTACTTACGGTCAAGTGGAAAAAGAACTGTATAAGCGGCAAATCAAAACATCATCTGTGCTGAGAGGTATCGGCATATTTATTTTCGGATTAGGATTAAAAGTGCTACTTGCTAATCCTATCGGAAAACTGTGGTCGCAGACTTGTGCGATTGGGTTTGAAAGCATATCTACACCGCTTGCGTGGATGGCGATAATAGCATTTTCTCTTCAAATATATTTTGATTTTTTCGGTTACTCCCTGATGGCTATAGGTCTTGGAAAAATGCTCGGATTCAAGCTGCCGAAAAACTTTGACCACCCATATACAAGCCTTACAATGACAGAATTTTGGCGGCGGTGGCATATAACACTTGGGGCTTGGTTTAGAGAGTATGTATATATCCCTCTTGGCGGAAATCGCAACGGCAAAATTGCTACTGTCAGAAATCTGCTTATCGTATGGTTGCTTACGGGGTTGTGGCACGGTGCAGGATATAATTTCGTTTTATGGGGAACAGTTCTGTTCATTATCATAATGCTTGAAAAATTCTTTATAGGAAAATATCTTAATAAAATGCCTATCATTGCCCACCTTTATATGTTCATATTGATCCCGATTACTTGGGCAATATTCGCTATTGATGATATAGGGCAGCTTTGGGTGTTTTTTACTCGGTTGTTCCCGTTTTTCGGTCAAGGCGTATGGTCGATATTTAGGTATGACTACCTAAAATACTTAAACTTATTTTATCCGTTTTTTATCGCAGGTATATTGTTCTCGACAAGATTGCCGTTTCGTATTTTGAAACGAATTAAAAGCCGTGTTGTTATATGCCTGCTGTTATCGGTGATTTTCTGTGCAAGTGTATATTGTATGTACCGTGGCTTTGATGATCCGTTTTTATATTTTAGATTTTGAGAGGTAAAGAAAATGAAAAAGTCAAATTTAGTTACTCTTTTGTCCTTATGTTTTTTAGTTGTTGCTGTTATACTGTTTATGTTTTTTTGGAAAACCCCATCTTCAAGCTCCGGCACAGAAACCGACAACAATTCGGTAACGCAAAACGATATTATATTGACTCCCAAAGACACCTTAGAAGATACAAACTCTACGCAAACAGAGGGTGGTTACGAAGCGAGTACATCTATAACAGAAACATCAACGACGGAAAATATAACAACGCAACCAAACAGCGATACTTCTATGGATGATGCTCTGTTCATCGGTGATTCAAGGACGGTGGGACTTATGGAGTATGCAGGTATCGACGGAGCAGACTATTTTTGCACGGTGGGAATGAGTGTTTACAACATTCATAAAAAGCCTGTTTCTGTTCCCAATGTCGGCAAGGTGACTTTGACGGAGTTGCTGAATAGCAAAAAGTATGGTAAAATATATATAATGCTCGGCATCAATGAAGTGGGATACAAATTTAGCAACACCATCGAAAAATACAGTGAGTTGATTGAATTTGTTAAAAGCAAACAATCCGATGCTGTTATTTTCATACAAGCAAATCTGCACGTTACGAAAAGTCGTTCGGATAGCGATAAGGTGGTAAACAATACTGCTATTAACGGGTTAAATGCAGAATTGGCAAAACTCGCTGACGGAAAAAGCAAATTTTATCTTGATGCCAATATTCTGTTCGATGATAAAACAGGCGGACTATCTTCCGACAAATCGGAGGACAGCACACATCTTTATGCTAAATATTACAGTGAGTGGGGCAAATGGATCATAAGACAAACGGCTTCACTAATCGGGGAGGGATGATTTTGACCGACAAAGACGCATTTTGCGAACATATACGGCTTTGTGAAAACGCAATGTATTCTTTGGCTTTTTCTATTGTCAGGAACGGTTCAGATGCGGGCGAAATCATCAGCGAATCCATATACCGAGCCTATAAAAATTTAGACACACTAAAAAACGAAAATTCTTTTAAGCCGTGGATATTGCGTATTGTTCATAATACAGCAGTTGAAATGATCCGCAAAAATTCAAAAATTATACCTATGGAAGAAACACCGGACATTCCCGATGACAGTCCCGAAAACGACATAACTACAAGTCTTACAGTTCGTGAGGCTGTGAATAGCCTTAAACAACCCTACCGTACAGTTGTTGTGCTGTTTTACTATGAAAATCTTTCGGTATCAAAAATCGCACAAATTACAAACACGAATGTGGTTGCTGTAAAAAAGCAGCTTTCTCGTGCCCGAAAGATGCTGCGAGAAATTTTGAAGGAGGATTTTAACGGATGAATGATTTTGATAAGTATATAAAAAGCAAAGCGGCACAAGAACAGACAGAAATTCCTGATTCTGTGAAAAACCGTATAGAACAAACGCTTGCCGACTTGCCCGAAAAGAAACCCGTTATAAAACAAATTCGCATATTACCCCGTATTGCGGCGGCAGCAGCATGCTTTATTTTTATAACACTTTTCTTATTGCCTAATGTGAGCGTAGCATACGCACAGGCTCTGGAGCAAATTCCCGTAATCGGTGATATTGTTCAGGTAGTAACTATCCGTAATTATTTCTATGCTGACGATAAACACGAAATGGGTATTGATGTACCGCAAATAGAGGGTGAGGATAGCGAAGCTGTTGATTATATAAACAAAGATGTCAGCGAGCTTACAACTGCTCTTGTAAATCAGTTTTATAAAGACCTTGAAATTACTGGGAATAATGGCTATGGCTCTATCCACGTTGATTATGAAGCGACAACGAATACAGATCGTTGGTTTACGCTCAAATTATCTGTAAGTGAAACGGCGGCAAGCAGTAATACTTATTTTGAATTTTATCACATTGATAAAAAGCAAGGAAAGATAGTCGAGCTTGGCGACCTGTTCAATACCGATAAATTTTCCGATATTCTTGTGGCAGAAATCAAAATGCAAATGCAAGAGCAAATGGCAAACGATGAAAATATCTCATATTGGATAAATAATAGTGGGATAGGCGAAGAATTTGCAACTGTCAGTGCAGACCATAATTTCTATTGGAATGAAAACGGCGATTTAGTAATTATCTTTGATGAATACGAGGTTGGTCCCGGCTCAATGGGAACTCCCGAATTTGTTATAGATAGAGATGTCATTAAGGATATTTTAAAATCGGAGTTTAAAGACATTATTTTATAATGTGGAGGTTATTTCTTTTACAAAATCTATTGAAAAAACGACAATTAGCGTGTATAATATCATTGTTGGCGTGACAACACGATGACAACAAAAATCTTGATAGTCCGTATTTTGCGGATAATCTGAACACTCCCGATAATGTGTGCAAAAATACCCATACAAAATTGTTTAAGTTACAGTTTTCGGGAGCGAGTGGGAATAATACCAACTTAATATAATATATCTACTATAGCAGACAGTGCTTTTCATTGTCTGCTATTATTTTTATTATTCACATTATTTCGAGTGCAATTATTATCGTAGCAGAGCCACAGAAATCGTAAATCACGATATTATTTACATCTAACCGAAGCACGGCGGCAGGGAGATTAACACCTCTCTGCCGTTTTTTTTGATTTAATGGCGAATAGCAATTTTTTGCAAAATAATTTAGTATATCCTTGACTTATGTAGATAATCTATATATAATATTATGTAGACCATCTATATAAGGAGGATAATTTATGGCTATTGATAAGTCCCTTATCTCCGGAAATACAGATATGCTTGTGCTACGGCTTTTGAAGGATCGAAATATGTACGGTTATCAAATTATCGAAGAACTTGCTCGACAATCAAATCGAACATTTGAGTTGAAGGCGGGAACGCTATATCCTTTATTGCATTTGCTTGAACAAAAGAATTATCTTGAATCCTACGACGGCGAGACTGTTGCAGGGAAAACAAGAAAGTATTATAAAATTACCGATTCGGGATGCAAGTATCTTGAGTTAAGACAGGTGGATTGGGAAAGCTATACACTTGCTGTAAACAATGTTTTATCGGGAGGTGTCTTGCTTGCAGGAGTATAATTCACCCGATGAATATATTACTGACGTTCAAAAGCATATTCGTTGGAAAAGAGCAAAAGTTGTTGTAACAAAAGAATTATATGAACATATCAGCGATCAGTTTGATTTCTTTGTTGCTAATGGTTTTGAAGAATCAGAAGCGATGAAAAAAGCGATACAAGAAATGGGAAGTGCTGATGTTGTAGGAACAGAATTGGATAACGTTCATCGCCCCAAAATGAATTGGTTATTGCTTGCTTTAATAGGGTTGCTTTTGTTGATCGGTATGGCCATATCATTTATGCTATTGTCAACTACTGAAACCCTGCCAAAAGTTTACGGTATTGTGTGTGGATTTGGCGTTGCTATTTTTGTGTACTACGTCGACTATACAGTCTTAATCCGATACCCAAGACTTATATACTTTGTCTTATCGATATTAGCAATTATTACATCGGTGTGGGAATTGCGAAACGGTTTTTCTGTTTTAGGGTACAGTTATACCTTTTATTTGCTCTTATGCTACCCGATTGCTTTGGTTGGGATTCTATTTAATATTAAAAATAGTGGTAGTAATATTGGCATTGTTTTATATGCTATCTACGCTTGTTGCCCCTTGGTGTTAGCTATATTAAATAAATCCTTCACCGCTTTCATCACAATTCTGATTTGTTCTGTATTTTTGCTGATTTATGGATTGAAATTAAATTGGATAAAGTGGAATAAATTAAATATAATCGGAGCAAGTTGCATCGTGGCATTTCTTGCTATATTCGTCTTTTTTATAAATCAGTTTTATGGCATAGTATCTGATACTATACATATAGATTTAACCCAGTTCTATCAGTTAAATTTATTTTCTGCTCTTGGCAATTCTGAACTCATTGGTAAAAGTTCAATATCCATTAATGAACAGTTATTGGGTTATCTATATGACCATCCTATCAGTTTGCTATTGTATAATTATGGAATAGTTTTGGTTCCGTTTTTGCTTGCCGCTTTCGGACTGTTGTTTTATTTGCTATATAAAACAGTTAAAAAACAAAATACAGAAGTCGGGAAATTGCTTGCAAATATGGTGTTGATGATCTTTGGTATTAAACTTGTCGGCACATTAATGTGTGAAATCGGTATTCTTCCCGATTTCAATATAGGATTTCCATTTGTGACAACCGGCGGTGTATTTATTATTTATGACCTTGCCCTAATTGGAATTATACTATCCATTATTCGAAATGAAAGTATTGCTAAAGATTGGGTTAGGTTAAAAGAAAAACGGAGGATTGAAAATGAATAGAATTTTCGGATATATATTAAATATGTTTCCATATATGCTTATAGCCATACCGGTAGTAATTCTGATTCGTGTGATTTCTTGCAGCTTCTTAAAGAAAAAAGAACATAAGACAACGGTTTGGCACGAATTAGGAGTATGCCTATTTTTCTTATTTCTCGTTGGACTTTTCTCGCAGACGATCATACCGCAATTCGACTTCGGAGTTGGCGGTATAAGTATAACTAACGGAAATTTATTGGGAGAAATAAACCTTATTCCCGGCAAAGTGTTTATTGATACGTGGAGAGAAAGTATGGTTGGTGGATATTGGTTGTATTTCGCAATCAACTTTATCGGTAACATATGTTTGTTTGTTCCCATTGGCTTTTGCGTGCCGCTTCTGTGGAATAAATCTTCTTTACCAAAAACACTTCTGGTCGGTTTTTTGATATCTTTATTCATTGAGCTTTGTCAACTTCCGCAGGCAAGAGGTACGGACATTGATGACTTATGGATCAATACCCTTGGAGCAATGATAGGGTATCTTCTATATGTTGGTGTATGTCGGATTGCAAAACAATTTTTTTTGAAATTTAGAATTCAAAAGAAAGGTGAATCAAATTAAGCAAAGCCCCTTGAATTTCTAAGCAAAATCAATCCCAAGTCCAAATTATCCACGGTAAAATTATTCTTGTTATTAACGTCGATAACAAAATGATAACAAGGGCGGTTTAACACAGGATAATACAGATACATCGTGTATCAAAAAAATCAGGACTAACGAGAAGCAAAAACACATAAACAGAATTGTTTAGTCTTGGTCGAGTGGGAATAATGGCACCTCACACAAATTAATACAAAAAACAACCTCTCTCGCTTGAACACTCAGTTCATCCGAGAGAGGTTTTTGATTTTTAACTGATTGTAACTGCGAACATTGCAGATGCCTTATGCTACTACATCTTCAATCTGAGCTGCAGCTCTTTTTTTCTTTAAGCTGTTTTTCGATTAGTGCTACATGTTCTTTGTCATCCTTAAGGGAGAGGATAACTAAAGGGTGAAGAGCTGAACCGATTGCAGGACCGAGAATGAATAAATGCCAACGGTATTTAAGAAAGCGGGGAGCAATCTGTGCGTTGATAACGGTCTGATTTGCGGCATGCTTGATATTCGGGTCAAAGCTAAGAAACTTAAGCACATAACCCTGAATGAACTTTGGGACGGCACTTATGAGCTTTGAAACGAAGTTTTGCATTGAGAAAACAATACTCTTAGTACGCTTGCCGGTTTTTAGTTCGGTTTCATCAATTGAGTTTGACAGAAGTGCACGGTGTGCGATGTCCTTCATATTTGTAAATATTTGAGTTACGCTGAGAATAGCTATTACTGATACAATTGCACCCACATTAAGGAAACGGTCGTTTGCACCTATGTAGAAAGCAATTATACGGGCAACGAGAGTAATTGCTTCAGAGAAAACGAGGAGATTCTTATTGCCGCTGATACGGTTGATTATCTTTGTTGTAAAGAATACGGCGATTGAACCGGTAATTCCCATAACCGTGCTGTAAACAACAAGGGTAAGAGCAATAGATTTTCCGAATTTTTATGCGGTCAAGAATAGAGCAGATTTCAAAATAGTACAGATGCGATTTTGGGAAGAATTACACGTGGCAATATGCTTGAAAAAAGTAGACATCAGAAGAAAAATGTGATAGAATTTCAGTGTCAGATGATGATAGTTTTCAGTTGTAAAATGCAGAATTCTGACAAGGCAGACAAATATAATAAATTGCTTTAAGCTTTGCTCTGAATGTGAAAAAGGGGTTTAAAGAATGAGAAAATTCGATACGAAGGTTCAGTACCTTAAATATAAAGTGCTTCGTGAGGTTTCAGGTCAGGCGTGGAATGATACGCTTCTTGATAATGTGCTTGACATTCCGAAGCTTATTGTTCCGGGAAAAATTCCCACTATGCGCTGCTGTGTGTATAAAGAACGTGCCATTCTTGCTGAAAGAGTCAAGATGGCAATGGGCGGCAACAAAGATAATTCCAATATAATCGAGGTTATTGATATTGCCTGCGACGAGTGTCCTGCTGCTGGGTATGAAGTTACCGATTCGTGCAGGGGCTGTCTCGCTCACAGATGTGAGGACGTTTGCAAAAAGGGTGCAATTTCCTTCGACTATAATCACGTGGCTCATATTGACAAGTCAAAATGTGTTGAGTGCGGTCAGTGTGCAAAGGTCTGTCCGTTTTCGGCTATTGTAAACCGCAAAAGACCTTGCCAGAAGGCATGTAAGGTGAAGGCAATTTCAATCAATGAAGATAACGCTGCTTCCATAAATAACGAAAAGTGTATACAGTGCGGTGCCTGTGTTTATCAGTGTCCCTTCGGTGCAATTACCGACAAATCCTATATACTCGATGCAATAGATGTGATTAAAAAGAGTGAGGGTAACACTAAGTATAAGGTTTATGCAATGGTTGCTCCTTCCGTTTCAAGTCAGTTTACCTATGCCAAGCCGGGTCAGGTGATTTCAGGACTTAAAAAGCTGGGCTTCTTTACTGTTGTTGAGGCAGCTCTCGGTGCAGATATGGTAGCGCACGCCGAATCAAGAGAGCTTTCGGAAAAAGGCTTTCTTACAAGCTCGTGCTGTCCTGCTTTTGTTTCCTATGTGAAATCTGCCTTTCCCGCACTTCTTCCTCACGTATCCCACAACCTTTCACCTATGGCAACTCTTGCAAAGTATATCAAAGGGAAAGACGCAAATGCGAAAATAGTTTTCATCGGGCCATGTACTGCCAAAAAGGCTGAGGTTCAGCTTGATTCCGTAAAGCCCTACGTTGATGCGGTTTTAACCTTTGAAGAGCTTCAGGCACTATATGACAGCCGTGATATTGATATTACCACACTTGAAGAAACTGCCCTTGATAACGCATCGTATTTCGGAAGAATATTTGCCCGTTCAGGCGGACTTTCCGACGCGGTGAAGCAGGGGCTTATGGAGCAGAATCTCAATTTCGAGTTTAAGAGTATTGCCTGCGATGGAATTGAAGAATGTCGCACAGCTCTTCTCAAAAAAAACAAAAATGTGCTTGATGCAAACTTTATTGAGGGTATGGCTTGCGTGGGCGGATGTATCGGCGGTGCAGGCTGTCTTACACATGGTGAAAAGAATAAGGCAGAGGTTGACAAGTACGGAAAAGAAGCACTTGAAAAGACAATAACTGATGCAATATCAGCCTTGTAAAACAAAATGATAAGTCCGGACTTTACTTTGTTGAGAGTCCGGGCTGATTTTTAATTGTTGCAAAACAAATTCAATTGGTGTAGAATATATACAGCTTGATTAACGGAGATGTTCAGATGAAAATACTTGTAATAGACGGACAGGGCGGACAGCTCGGAAGTCAGATAATAAAAGCGGTAGTCGCAAAATATCCCGACTCAGAAATTACTGCTGTGGGCACAAATGCCGTAGCAACGGCAGCTATGATAAAAGCAGGCGCCAAAAAGGTTGCAACAGGCGAAAACCCTGTTATTGTTGCCTGCCGTAAGGCTGATGTAATAATCGGACCTATCGGCATAGTTATTGCAGATTCACTTATGGGTGAGGTTACTCCTGAAATGGCTGTGGCAGTAGGTCAGAGTGGGGCGGCACGTATACTTATTCCCGTGAACAAGTGCGAAAACCTTGTTGCAGGGGTAAAAAATCTTACGGTTTCTGCTTTGATTGACGATACTATAGCTAAACTTGACTTTTTATTTTCAGCTAACTCTTGAAAAGAAGAAAAACAAGTGGTATAATATCACCACTGTTCAGAAGAACAGCTTACGGAGCTGAAGCTCCTTTTATACCTAATTTAAATATTTTATAATGAGTACTATGAAGGTGTTGTTTTCTCAGAAGAGATAAACAGCACCTTTTTATGTTAAAGGAAAGGTAATCTTATGAAAAAACAGAAAAGCATTCAGAATCTTACACTCTCAGCTATGTTTCTTGCACTAGCATTTGTGCTTCCGTTTTTTACGGGGCAGATTCCGAAAATCGGTGCAATGCTGTGCCCTATGCACATACCGGTAATCCTTTGCGGTTTTGTCTGCGGAGGACCGTGGGGACTTGTTGTAGGTTTTGCTGCACCGCTTCTTCGCTCTTTCATTGTGGGTATGCCTACACTTTTTCCGAAGGCAGTTGCTATGGCGTTTGAGCTTGCAACCTACGGACTGATGTCAGGAATTCTCTATAAAGCTCTGCCCAAAAAAAGAGGAAGTATTTATCTTTCACTTATTATCTCTATGATTGCAGGTCGACTGGTGTGGGGTTTTGTTCAGCTTTGCTGTGTAAGCTTTAATGTGTCCGCTTTCGGCATTTCCGCTTTCTGGGCAGGTGCTGTAGCCAACGCCGTACCGGGAATAATCATTCAGCTTATTTTTATTCCTCTTATCATAATGACAGTGCAGAAACAGAATAAAGACTATTAATAACAAACAAGAAAAAAATCACAGAAAGAATCAACAGAACGAAAGCTCTTAAGGATACAATATAAACAAAATTTTAAAAACCTGTTGCTTTTTAGGTGCAGTGTGAGTTAAAATAGATTCACTATATCTTATGAAGGGAGACCCTATATGAAAAAAGTATTATCAGTTATTTTAGCAATCAGCCTTGTTTTCGGTATGTTTGCTATGACCTCGGTTGCCGCAGATGACGGAATTACCATAACGGTGGGTAACGACATTCATTACAACAAGAAATACACCGAAGGACCTGCAAAAAAGCACAACAGTTTGAATGCTGATTTTGCTCACGTTTCAGGCGACGACAAAATGACATATGAAAACTTTGCCGTTATTTCTGCTTTCCTTGAAGCTGCAGGCACAAACGAAAGTGATTGCGTTATTCTTCCCGGTGACCTTGCCGATACAGGTGCTGTTGAGGAAGCAAAGGAAGTTGCAGCAATACTGAGAGAATTTGAAGCTAACTATGGCAAGCAGGTTTATGTTGTTCCCGGTAACCACGACCTTATGAAGACAACAGTAGCAGAATTTGAAGAAATCTACGCAGAATTCGGTTACAATGAAGCAATTGCACAGCACGAAAAAACAGGTTCTTATGTAGCTGACCTTAAAAACGATTACAGACTTCTCGCTATTGACTCAAACACTCCCGGCTCAGGTAAGCACGGCATCAATGCTGAGCTTGTAAGCTGGGTAAAAGAGCAGTGTGCAAAAGCAAAGGCAGACGGCAAAAAGATTTTCGCAATGATGCACCACAATCTTCTTGAACACTTTATCTTCGGCTCAACAATCCACTCAGGCGGTGTTGTAGGAACAAAGGTTGAAGGCTTTGCTGACGCTCTTGCAAAGGGCGGTGTGAAGTATATCTTTACAGGTCACACTCATGACAGCGACATTGCTATGTACACAGCAGACGACGGCTCAATAATTTACGATGTTGTAACTGCAACTCTTCTTACATACACCTGCCCCTACAGAGTTGTAAGCTTTGGCAAAAACGTAAAAATTGAAACAAGACACGTTACAGAAATTGATACATCTCTTCTTCCCGAAGGTATCAGTGAAAACGCTCTCGCACTTGCAGAAAGCGACTTTACAGAATATACTCGCATCTGTACATTTGTAGGACTTGAAGCGTTTTTCAAAAACTTCTTAACCGGTAAAAATTTCAAGAAGCTTCTAAATCTGGAAGACGAAAAGATGAATGAAATTATTGAAGCTGCCGGTGACAAGCTGAATGAAGTTCTTACAATGCCTCTTGAAAAAGCAGACGAAACCGAAGAAGGCAAGAGCCTCCAGAGCCTTGCTGAAAAGTACGATACCGAGATTCCCGATACAGATTACAAGAATCTTATTGATGTTACATCACATCTTTATGTTGCTCACAACCTGGGCGACGAAAACTATCCCACTTATTCCGATGAAGTTGTTCTTATTGTAAGAGGCGTTGCAATTGCCCTCGGTTATGCACTCCAAGACGTAACAGCAGAGGAATACGCAACAGTAATGTCCTTCCTTTTCAGCCTTGCTGATATAAATGTTCCCGTTGACTTTCTCAAATACGCAGGCTCAGGCATAAAGAGAATGGAAGGCATTGAAATCTACATCACAACAGTGCTTGTACCTTTCCTTGGAGAATTCACAGTTGACAACGCTCCTGCTGACAACAACGTAACCCTCCCCGGTTATCCCGAGGCTGCAGATGAAGGCGACGAGGACGAGAAAGTCGTTACAGACCCCACAGGCGAAAACAAGAGCTTCTTTGAAAAGCTTACAGATTTCTTTGATAAAATTTTCGGCTTCGTTAAAACACTTTTCGCTTTTCTTCCGTGGGTGAACTGATATGAAAAAAGGTAAAAAAGCTTTGATTGCTGCAGGGTGTATAGCTCTGTCGGTAATAGTAGGCGCAGGTGTATGGCAGGTGGCCGTACATCAGCAGTCAAAAAAATATAATCTCATAACTCTTGACACTTCCAATGTACCCGAACCCATAACAGAAATTTTCGAAGAGGGTGACGTACAGCTCAGCGAAGTTAAAATGCACTTTACCGTTTACGGTGAAGAAGGATATCCTCTGATTCTCGTTCACGGCAACGGCGGCAGTCAGAATTCTCTCAGAGAGGCTGCACAGTATCTTGCAAACGATTACAAGGTTTATCTTATCGAAAGCAGATGCCACGGTCAGAGCAGTGACCCCGGTGAAATATCATACGACCTTATGGCTAAGGATATCAAAGAGTTTATCGAAGCTATGAAGCTGGAAAAGCCCTATCTTATGGGACACAGCGACGGTGGTATGAATGCTCTTACGGTGGCTTATACCTATCCTGACCTGCTTGGCGGTTTTGTTTCCTGCGGCTCAAACACAAACCCGAAAAAGTTCAAGCCATACTTTACAATCGGTGTAAAGGTTATGGATATGTTTAAACCTGATAAGCTCAATGATATGATGCTGGAACAGCCGTGGATGACAAAGGAGCTGCTTTCAAAAATCACCTGTCCGGCTTACATAGTAGCAGGCGAGTTCGATATTATGTGGCTTTCAGACACAGTGCTCATTCACGAATCAATCGAAAACAGCAAAATTGCAATAATTAAAGGCGCTGACCATTCTTCATACATTTCTCAGGACGGAAAGCAGGCCTATGTTCTTGCACAGGAGTTTTTCAGCTCACTCTGATTAAACAGAAATAATGTAAAGCGGTGTTGCCTCCTTTGAGGTTGCACCGCTTTCTGTGGTTAATGTATGTGATAAAATGATGTGACCCAATAAAAAAGAGAAGTAACTTCAAAATATGGTATAATGAATCTGCTACAAAACATTTACCGTAAGAAAGAAGTACTTCTCATGAATATGATAACACAAGAAGCAAGAAAAAAGC
>JBGVGM010000017.1:0-27081 GCA_045121655.1 Acutalibacteraceae bacterium
GCTTCTCGGATTGCTTTCTCTTTTTCCGGCGGACACTGGGGCTGTCTGGAATCCTCGGATTTCGGCATATTGTAGTTCTTACCAACCTCAATCCCACATTTCCGCTTAATCTGCGAGATATACAGATTGGATACCTTTAACCCGGTATGCTCCAACACATACTCCTTGATCTGCGGATAGGTTGCTCCATCTTGGAACTCCGACATATCCATATCTTCCAAAGAGAACTCAACCCGAATCTTTTTCGAGTCGACCTCACCCTTGGAAAGCAAGACAACCGTCTCCACGTGGAACGGTTCTCCAATGAGTAACGCATTTAGCACCCACTGTACAAGGGAATGGTGGAACACCTATTTTCGCCTTAAAATGGGTATGTTAAACCGATACAAATGTTGACTTGCCTTATTGATCGTATAGGAAAATAGTATCCAACATATCAAATTTCGTAGCAAACACATCAACTCGACAAACTGAAATTTGTGTGCGCTCTTATGCTTTGAACATTTTTGCGAATGGAATAAATGCTTCAGGTGTAGCTATCTTCTCGCTTATTGATTTATCCATCCAAATAATACTATACCACTTTTCAAATTTATATCCACATAGATGATGTTTACCTACCATTTCAAATCCCATCTTTTTATGGAATTTCTCACTATCGTCTGTAAGATGTTCATCTTTTCTATCAGGACTTGCTATACATGCATGAACCATATATACATTCTGCTTAATCAACCATTTCTCAAGTTCTAAGTATAAACTACGACCAATGCCTTTACCACGCATATCTTGCCTTACATATACAGACAATTCCGCAGAATGCTTATATGCTTCTCTTGAATGGAACGAACCGGCATAAGCATATCCAACAACTACATCATCTTCCACAGCGACAAGATAAGGATATTCTTTCAGTGTATTACGTATTCTATTTTGAAATTCTTCTTTACTTGGGACTTCATATTCAAAAGATATTGCTGTATTTAAAACATACGGCATATAAATATCTCTAATGTGTTCTGCATCATCAATATTAGCAATTCTTATATTCATCTCATCTCTCCGTCAAATTCAAATTTTCTTATCATTTCACTATATTATAATCTATCTCACTTCTATGGATTCAGATATGTAATCGGATTCTGTGCCGACTGATTTAACTTCAATCAGGCAATCTGCTTTACATTTCTTTTCTCTACAATATTAGTTATTATTTATGTACTTTAGTCAACAGAACCACACTCTCCACGTGATTGGTATGCGGAAACATATCCACCGGCTGAATTTTTTTAACCTTGTAGCCGTTTTTACAAAGAAAGGCTATATCCCTTGCCTGGGTTTCAACGTTGCAGGAAATGTATACCACCTTTTTCGGCGCAAGAATTGCAACACTTTTAAGAAAAGGTATATCACTGCCGGCTCTCGGCGGGTCCATAAATACTACGTCAACCTTTTCTCTTTCCTTTGCCATAGCTACCATAAACTTTCCTGCATCGTCACAGTAAAAGCTGATGTTTTCTTTTTTGTTGAGCTTTGCGTTGATTTTTGCGTCCTTTACTGCCTGAGGATTCAGCTCAACACCGATAACCTCTTTTGCCTTATCCGAAGCTACAAGTCCTATAGTCCCGATTCCGCAGTAGGCATCGAAAACACGCTCTTTTCCCGTAAGTGAGGCGAACTCAATGGCAGTTCCGTAAAGTTTTTCTGTCTGCACCGGGTTGATCTGATAAAAGGACTGAGCGGAAATTCTGAATCGTTTACCGCAAAGAATATCTTCAATATATCCGTTCCCGAAAAGCACCTGCTGTTTTTCACCGAGAACAAGGCTTGTCTTTTTGTCGTTTATGTTCCAGATAATCGTTGTGATTTCGGGGTGCTTTTTAAGAAGCGCTTTTACAAAATCTGCCTTTGAGGGAAAAATATTTGTACCCGTTACAAGCACAACCATAATCTCCCCCGTTGAAAAGCCTCGCTTTAGGAGCACGTGCCTGAGAAAGCCTCTGCCTGTGTCCTCATTATAGGCAGTGAGCTTGAATTCGGGCAGCATTTTTCTTATGCTTACGATTATCTCGTCTGCCTTTTTGTCCTCAAGCTTACATTCATCAACGCTGACTATGTTATGAGTTGAGGACTGATACACGCCTGAAATTATTTTTCCGCCCCTTGTAGTTCCGAAAGCAGCCTGCACCTTGTTGCGGTAATGGAATGGTTCATCCATACCGATGATTTCATCAACATGACAAAAACGCCCAAGCAGGCGAATAGTTTTCACCTGCTTGAAGCTGAGCTGTTCATCATAGTCCATATTCAGAAGCTGACAGCCGCCGCATTTTTTGTAATGCACACAGCCATTGCCTTTTGCTGTCTTTTTGTTTGCACCTTTAGTGCTGTTCTGCTTTTTCATTTATACAACTTTCCACGCGTGACTTCTCTTTCTGAAGTGCACAAGAATTCCGTGCCTGGGCATTTCCATATGACTGTACTTCTTTATACAGTGACGTGTTGATGCACCTACAATCACAAGAGTTGAAAGCGCCATTAATGTTGCCAAAGGTTCACCTTTCTTTTTCATTCTGAGTGACCTCCTTAAAATATGATGCTGAAACCGTAGGAGTATTTTCTGCCGGTTTTGATTTTGTATTCTTCAAGAGTGTGAGCTCCCCAGCTGTCATATCCGCCGATACCCATCTGCTTGAGAATTGCTCTTACATAAAGCTTGTCGCTTTCGGGAAGCTCGTGAATATGGGCAGCTTCTTCGATTTCGTAAACTGTATTTCTGCAGATTCCAAGCTCCATTTCATCGTCTGCCTCAAGCCTTATCTTGTCGGGATATCCTGCAAGAACGGCGTATCTTACGCCTGTTCTGTTGCCGTGTTCCTGAGGCTTCTGATAGGGTACAAATATATCGTCAACAGAGGTTTTGTAAAGGCCTAAATATGCACCTGTATTTCTGTCGATATAGTTTTCCATGGGACCTCTGCCGAGATATTCCAGTCTCTCGTAGCTGTTCTTGAAGGGGAACACAAGAGAGATTTCAGGAATTTCGGGAAGGGATTCATCAGCTTCAAAGGTATAGTCAACATGAATGCCCTTACTGCCGATTGTGAAGATAATTTTTCCCTTTGCTTCACCGCTTACGGGCACACTGAAGCCAAGCTCAACTGTCGCTTTTGTGCCGAGATTTTTAACTTCGCCGATGCCTGTTCCTGCAAGAAGTCCTGCTTTTCTCCATGTGCCGCAGCGAACCTCCTGCTTGTTTCCTCGGTCATTATCGGTAAGGGCACGCCAGAAGTTGAGCTGAACCTCGCCTGAAAGAAGCTCCTTGCCGTTTTTCTTTATTGAATAAAGCTTGTGGCTTCTTCTTGAAAAGCTTACCTCAAGGTCGCCGCTTTTTACTGCAACAGTACCGTAGTTTGTGAAAATCTCTACGGGTGCACCCTCAATGGAGGTCTTTTTAAGAGCATATTCGTTGATAACAAACTGAGCTTTTGCAACAGTGTGACCTGCCTTTGCCCAATTGGTAGCCTCCTTAAGCTCAAACATTACGTTGAGACAGCACTCCGTTTTCGGAACCTCGGTGATACCGAGATTAATCTTCTTTGTTTCGTGCGGAGCTATATCCACACTTAAGTCACCGCTTGCAACAACCTTGTTTTCATTTATGAGCTGCCAGTGAAGATTGTACTCGTTAAGATTTGTGAAAAGGAAGTTGTTGGTAACTTCAAAAATGCCTTTTTCTGCGTCAATAAGCTTAAAGGAAACATTCTGATAAAGGCGCTTGATTTCCTGAATTGCAGGCTTCAGCTTTCTGTCGGCAAAAACAAGTCCGTTTCCGCAGAATGAGCCGTCGTGAGTAATTTCACCGCTGTCGCCGCCGTAGCCGATAAAGCTTATGCCGTCCTTGTTGATTCTTACTCCCTGGTCAACGAAGTCCCACACAAATACGCCGAAAAATGAGGGATACTTGTCCATGAGGTCAAGGTACTTCTGATTTCCGCCGCAGGAGTTACCCATTGAATGGGAGTATTCGCAAAGCATCCAGGGCTTTTCAGGGTGCGCGATAATATCTTTTTCCAGATCCCAGGGCTTCGGATACATCTGAGAGTAAACGTCTGTTACGTTTTTGTTGAAGTCAAAGCGCTCTCTTTCACCCCAGATTGATTCGTAGTGAACAGGTCTTGTTCCGTCAACCTCGTGGAGGTAGTCGTGCATTTTAAGGAAGTTTTCGCCTGCACTGCATTCGTTGCCAAGGGACCAGATAATAACTGAGGGGTGGTTTTTATCTCTCTCGTAAAGTGATTCTATTCTGTCCATACAGGACGCAGTCCACTCAGGTCTTCCGTCGGGAAGAAGCGGAGTTTCCTCGCCCATAAAGCGTGTTCCGTGGCTTTCAAGATTGTTTTCGTCAATTACATAAAGACCGTATTCATCACAAAGGTCATACCATACGGGGTGGTTGGGATAATGTGAGGTGCGCACAGCGTTGATGTTGTGCTTTTTCATAATCTTAATATCCTCAATCATCATTTCCTTTGAAACTGCTCTGCCCGTATCACAGGAAAATTCGTGGCGGTTTGTGCCCTTGAGAAGCAGTCTTTTTCCGTTGTAGTAAAGTACTGAGTCCTTGATTTCAATATGTCTGAAGCCGGTTTTAAGGCTCACATATTCGTAAGGTGCTCCGTTTTCGTCACGAACAGCAATTACAACGTTATATAAATACGGCTTTTCAGCACTCCAGAGATGCACAAAGGGAAGAGTCGCCTTGAGGGGGATTTTTCCGTCATTTTCAACGGTTACTGAATCCGAAGCAACAACTGCGCCGTCCATATCATAAACCGTCATTTCGCCCTCAGTTTTGCCCTCTTCTGTGCCGAGAGTGATTTCTGCAGTAAGCTCGCCTGTTTTGTAGTCGCTTATATCGGGCTTCGCAAGCACCTTTACATCTTCAATATACTGCTTTTTGGTTGTGTAAAGGTAAACCTCTCTGAAAATACCCGAAAGGCGGAAAAAGTCCTGGTCCTCAAGCCAGCTAGCAGTACACCAGCGGTAAACCTCAACTGAAAGGGTGTTTTCGCCCTCGGTAAGGTAGTCGGTGATGTCGAATTCACTGTGTCTGAAGGTGCCTTCGCTGTAGCCGATTCTGATTCCGTTTATGTAAAGGTAGTAAGCCGCTTCAACGCCCTCAAAGGTGATAATAACTCTGTCCAGAGGGAACGAATCGGGAAGGGTGAACTTTTTTATGTAGCAGCCTACGGGGTTATAGTCTGTGGGTGCAAAGGGAGGCTGAGGCTCCTGGATTCTCTCCCAGGGGTACTGCACATTTGAATAAATGGGATAGTCGTAGCCCTCCATCTGCCAACTTGAGGGCACGGGAATTTCGTCCCATGAAAAGCAGTCAAAATCTCTCTCTGCAAAATTCTCTTCTTTTTCTTTATATGTATCAAAAAGCCTGAACTTCCACATACCTGAAAGAGGAAAATGTCTTTCAGATTTGTATCGGTCGCCCTTCTTTGCACTGTCAAAGGTGCTGTAGGGCATCAGTGTGGCTCTTGAGGGCAAACGGTTTACGCCCGTAATTTCAGGCTCTGAATACCACTCTGTAAAGCCGTTCATTGTTTTTCTTGTGTTTTCCATTATCAGTTCCTCCTGCAAAACGCAGTGTTTTCTTATTTGATATTAACCTTATTCTCGATAATGTAACCTGTTGCAAAAAGAAGTCCCACTGCAACAAGACCTGAGAAAATTGTGCCACCGATACCGTAGGAAATAAGCACATCAGGCTCAGCGCCCATCTGGGTAAAGGAAAGGTATACCCTCTCGGTGCCTACGTTGATTGTAAGAGGAAGCAGCTCTGTAAGCTTATTGCCCAGTGCATTTACAACCGTCATGATTCCAAAGAAAATCATTCCACCGTAAAACTTGGGGTGACTCTGGAGAGGTCTTGTGTTGGCAAGTGTAACAGTAAAGAATACGTAACCTACATAAGTGATGATTGTTGAAATTACAAGCACCGTAACAATTGCAACAAACTTGATAATTGCCCCTGCCGAAGGAAGCATATCAAGAATACCGCTTACGGAAATGATTTCCCACATGCTGTCCATTGTGCCACCGCTGCGCTCTTTGCCGTAAAAGAAAATCATAAGCAGTGTCAGCGCCATTACGCAGAAGGAAACCACAATCCAGATAAAGGATACGATGATTTTTGAAAGCAGAAGTGTGCTTCCCTTTACGGGGAGAGTGAGGGTGAGATAGCCCTGTCTTGAAAAAAGTGTGTCGTAAAAGTTCTTGATTACTGAAACGAGGGTTACAACCACTGACGCAAAGCCCACAACGTAAAGGGCAACGCAGGAAAGTACGCCCAGCCAGCCTGAATCAAGAAGAAGAGAGATGCCTGTTACAGCCATCGCAGCAAAGGCAGCGGCATAAATTGCCATTGTATATCTTGCAGAATGTCTGATTTCGTGCTTGAGAAGCTTACCAAGCATAGCTGAACACCTCCTTGAACACCTCATCAACAGTTTTGCCCTTTTCTCTGAGCTCGTCAACGTGGGAGTTTACAATAAGCTTGCCCTGGCTTATCATCAGCACACGGTTGAAAATTCTTTCAACGTCGGAGATAAGATGGGTTGAAATAAGCACCGTTGAGTTTTCGGCGTAGTTCGTCATAATAAGGTCGAGAATTGCGCTTCTTGCCGCCGGGTCAAGACCGCCTAAAGGCTCGTCGAGAATGTAGAGCTTTGCTCTTCTGCACATTACAAGAATCAGGTTGAGCTTTTCCTGCTGACCCTTTGACATGGTCTTAAGCTTCTGCTTAGGGTCAAGGTTGAAGTCAGTTACCATTTTTGTTGCCTTTTCCTTGTCGAAATCCTTGTAGAAATCGGCAAAGTAGCTGATTGCGTCAACGGGACGCATCCAGTCGGGAAGATAGGATTTGTCAGGAAGAAAAGCCACTATGCTTTTTGTATAGGGACCCGGCTCCTCGTTGTCTATTTTTACAATTCCCTCGTGGTCCTTGATAAGATCTGTAAGGATTTTGATAAGAGTAGTCTTACCGCAGCCGTTGGGACCGAGTAGGCCTACGATTGAGCCCTCTTCAATTGAAAAGTCTATGTCATCAAGTACAAGCTTTTTGCCGTATGACTTTTTAAGAGAGCTGACATTTATAATTTTTGCCATTTGAAAATTGCCTTCTTTCCTTTTTCGGATTGGATTTATGCTTTTTCTTTTAATCTTTTAATAAGCTTTTTTATAAGTCTTAAAATGCTGTCCTTCTGGGTGTATGAAAGAATCATCATGCTCCAGAAAAGAAGATAAAAGATAATGAATGCCGGGCCTAAAAGTGCGGTTATATTCCACATAACCGCAAGTAAGGTTATTACTGCCGCTACGGACTGTGCAACTATGTGAGACACAAAGATGAACTTGTTTGAGGTGTAAATGCGGTGAGCTTCACCTGCAAGAGCAACAAGTGAGCCGCTTTTACCTGAGCAGAACACACCTGCCGATTTTCTCATTGCCTTGTTGGCTCTGTATCTTTCCATTATGCCGATACCCTTTGAGTTCACCGTTTTGACCTTGGTTACGCTTATGCCGAGAGCTGATGCTACAGTCTGTTCACCGAGGCAGGGCTCTTTTGATGTGAGCATAAGCACAAGACCTGTGTTTGCAAAGGCAGAAGCTGATTTTCTCGCCTTTGAAAGCACTCTGTAGGAAACTACAAAGGTTGCCGTAAGCTGACCTTCAACTGCAACATACATTACACTGCCTTTTCCTGCATACTGCTTTTCCTCATACTCTGTGGGGGCGGGAATACTGTGCTCGATAAGCATCTGTCTGTTACCTACAAGAACTCTTCTGTCTGCAATCCAGCAGGAATAGCCAAGTTTTTCCTCATAGGCGAAATCCTCAGCTTCCGGAAGTGTTATTCCCATCTGCTCTATAATTTCATCAAAGCAGCCCGAAAGAATTGAGCCTGCTTTTTTAAGAGTTGCCGCAGCAAAAACAACACTGTCGCTTTTTGCAATTCTGCCTGCGGGTACTCTCTTGAATTTTGAAACAACGCCCATGAAAACGTCGGAAGCATCCATTACAATTGCGTTTGATTTTCCGATTTCTCTTATAGTCTCATAGCTTGTAGCCGCAGCTCCGATATTTGAAAGCTTAAGGTTGCGAAGATAGCTCATAGCTGAAGCTACAGTGTCGCACATTACCGGGAGGCAAAGACCTGCAGCCGCTGCAAGCACAGTTACAAAAGAAGCAAAGTCTCTTGTTTTAATAAGACAGATAACAGCTGAAACAAGAGTTACCGCAACAAGACCGATACACGAATAGTAATAGTACTTGTCCTCGGTTTTTATGGCGGTAATATCTGTAACAACGCCCTCTTTCATATCTGTTTCCGCACAGTAAAGAAGTCGGGGCTTTCCATCCTCGCTGAGTCCGTGAGCGAGAACTGCACTGTCGTTTCTGCTTTCAACCTCCTGAATACAGGAGATACCGTCGTTATTTATAAGGGTTCTGATTCCTCTTAAGGCTGTGCTTGTTCTGAAGAAGTCGCAAAGCACTCTCATTATTGCGGCGAACACCACAACCACTGTGTACATTTTAATTCCGCCAAGGCTGAACTTTGAGGGAAGTATTGCCGTAAACAGCTGCTGAATCAGCACAAAGGCTGAGGAAATAAGCAGACAGCTGTCAGCGTCGACCACCATATAATAAAGGGATATAGCCGCAGAACGGAAGTACTCCTTTGAAAATACAGCAGTCAGAAGAAGAATAGCTATATTGATAAGGGCGAAAATGCTCACTGACGGAAGATTTTCTGCAGGGGTGTCAGATGAAGCGAGAATACCCGGAATAATTGACACTACAGCACCGATTACAAAAAGTACGCCAAGGGCAATAAGCTGGATTTTCTGAGATTTCAGAGTCTTTTTCAGATCCTCCTCTGCTGCCTTTCCGCTTACAACGGCTTTCTTTTTTTCCTCTTTAAGTGAACGGCGGATTTTCTTTCTCTCTGCCTTTTCAACTGCGTCAAAAAGGTCCTCGCCGTCCTCTGCCCACACGTTATCCATCATGCTTTCCTTACCGTCACCTTCGGGAACAACTTCAAGGATTGCCTCATCGTCACGCTTTTTTGAAAGCACACGGAAATTCTGCATAAGGTTCTTTCTGCTCATACTGAGCTTCTTTTCTGTCTCTGCTCTGTTGGGCTTAATGTGGTTTTTAAGGTTAAAGTATTTTGTTGCGCCAAGGTTTTTCTCCTCCTCCTTTTTGTCGGGAAGAGTGAAATTCACTGTGGCACCGTCATAATCTGTTTCGGGGATTTTTTCAATAACCTGAGTTTTTTCCGAGTCGGCCTCTTCCTTGGCTTCGTTCTTTGAAAGAGAGGGAATCACCTGAGTTTTCTCTGCGCTTTCAGCAGCTTCTGCAACTGCCTTTTCCTTAAGCTCATTGTCAATGCTGATTCCGAGACTTTCAAGAAGGTCGTCAATATCAACGCCTAAATCAGGTGTCTCATAAAGCTCACTGTCAACAAGAGGCTTGTCCTCAAGAGTCTTTTCATAGCTTTCGTGGTTTCTCTTTCTGGAAAACTCGGTAATATCCTCAGTGCTTCTTTCGGTGGTTTCTCTTCTGTAGGGCGGAAGAACACTTGTAACGTTGTTCTGCTCAAAGCGTTCGTCCTCGTAAACCACCTCAACAGCTTCTTCTGACTCAGTTGCCTTTTCGTCTGAAGCTTCTTCAGGGGCTGAAGCACGTCTTTCCTCAAAGAGATCTTCAACCTCACCCAATTCAAAAATATCATATTCCTTTAACTCGTCATTTTTCTCCTGCTTTAAAAGCAGCTCCTCATCGTAGAGGTTGGAAGGATCATTGTTATACTCTGCCATGTTAAGTACTGTCCTTTCTTCTGATTTTATTCTCTCCTGAATCGTCTCTTATTTAGCTTTAAGCCCCAGTCGCTGTCTTGACACCTCATACATAAGAATGCCTGCAGCTACGGAAGCGTTAAGTGAAGTGATTTTTCCTCTCATGGGAAGTGAAACAACAAAATCGCTTTTTTCTTTTATGAGTCTGCTTACACCGTTTCCTTCGGAGCCCACAACGAGAGCAACCGGGCCGCTGAAATCGGTTTCGCACCAATTCTGTCCGTCCATATCGGCGGTGTAAACCCAAAGACCTCTTTTTTTCAGTTCATCAATTGTTGAAGCAAGATTTCCCACTCTTGCAACGGGTACGTACTCAACTGCCCCTGCCGAAGCCTTACCTACAGCCCAGGTAAGTGAAGCGTTTCTTCTTTTGGGAATGATTATTCCGTGAGCGCCTGCAGTTTCTGCAGTACGGATTATTGCACCTAAGTTGTGGGGGTCCTCAAGCTCATCACAAAGGATAATGAAAGGAGCTTCCCCTCTTTCCTCTGCAAGAGCAAAAATATCCTCAACACTTGAATACTCGTGCACTGCGGCATAAGCGGCAACACCCTGATGGTTGCCCTGACCGCACATAAAGTCAAGCTTTTTCTTGTCAACCTCTTTGATTACGACTCCCTTTTCCTTGCACTCAGAGATAATTCTGCCCACTGAGCCGTTTCTCTCCCCTCTTACAACAAGAAGGGTGTCTATGTTTCTGCCGCTTCTGAGAGCTTCCGACACAGCGTTTCTGCCTATTATCAGATTACTGTCCTTTTCGCTTTCGGCAGTGTTGTTTTTATCAAAACCCATTTATTTATTCTCCGTTTCTTTTCAGAATATAAGTCTTTACAATTGGTTTTATTATACCACAGCCAAACTTATTTTTAATTATAATTTAGAATATTAACACCTACAGGTAACTGCTTACACCATTTTTTGCCATTCACTTTAATTATGCCTAAAAAATCTCTCTTAAAATCCTTGATTATTTTTCATTTTCTTGGCATAATATTAAATTGATTAAGACTAAGGACGGAATTTCAAATGATATTCAGAAAAACAAACAAAGAATACGGCGGCTCCTTTGACTATATGATTGTGGGTCTCGGCAATCCCGGAAAGCAGTATGAAACGACAAGACACAACGCAGGCTTTATCTGCCTTGACCTTCTTTCGGAAAAGTACAACATAAAAGTCAATAAGCTAAAATTCAAATCCCTTATGGGTGACGGCAGAATAAACGGCAAGCGCTGTCTTTTTCTCAAGCCTCAGACCTTTATGAATTTAAGCGGTGAGGCTGTAAGAGATGCTGCTGAGTTTTACAAAATCCCGCCTGAAAACATAATAGTAATCTGTGACGACATCAGCCTCGAGCCGGGTAAAATGCGTATCAGACGCAAAGGTTCAGACGGCGGTCAGAGAGGTATGAGGAATATTATCTTCCACCTTAAAAGCGACAACTTTCCCCGCATAAAAGTCGGAGTGGGTGCAAAGCCCAACCCCGAATACGACCTTGCAGACTGGGTGATTTCGCACTTTACAAAAGACGAAGCCAAGCTTATTAAAGAGGTAGCAGATAAAGTAATCGGTGCTGTGGAGTATATGGTTGACGGAAAAATCGACAAAGCTATGAGTGATTACAATTCATAAGGGTGAAAAAATATGAGAATGAGAAAAAAGAAGAACCTTGAAACAAGGCTCGAGGAAGTAAAAGAATATATCCTTTCCACCAACTGCGAGGAAAAGGATTTTGAAAAAGACGTTCCGAAAACTCTTTTCAGCTACGAAGAGCTTTTCGGTAACAGTAACCCCGTAAGACTTGAAATCGGCTGCGGCAAGGGTCAGTTCGTATGCGAAATGGCAAAGAGACACCCCGACGTGAACTTTATTGCAGTTGAAAAGGTGAAGAACGTTATTGTTGCCGCCTGCGAAAGAGCAAAAGAGGAAGGTCTTACCAACGTAAAATTTATTGCAGGATGTGCTGAATATCTCCCCCGTTTCATTCCCGAAAACAGTGTAGAGCTTATTTACCTCAACTTCTCCTGTCCGTTTCCCAAGGCAAAATATGCACGTCACCGTCTGACTCACCGTTTCTTCCTTGAAATTTACCGTAAACTTCTTACGGAAAAGGGCGAAATCCATCAGAAGACGGACAACATGCACTTTTTTGAGTTTTCACTTGAGGAATACTCAGCGGCAGATTACAAAATAAAAAATCTTTCCCTTGACCTTCACAACAGTGACTTTGAGGGAAACATCGTAACGGAATATGAAAAGCGTTTTTCCGATTTAGGTCAGCCCATTTACCGAGTAGAAGCATTCTCAAAATAAATTAAGGCTACACAGTTGTTTTGCTGTGTAGCCTGACTTTTTACATATACGGCATTGGTATTTTTGAAATGAATCGGTATACAGGTCCGAGAACAAGTGAAAGAATATGGAAGAAAACACCCATAGCGTTGATTGTGCCGGCGAAGGTTGCGTTTTTTATGTCATCACCCTTTACGTTGATAACGGGTTCGGTTTTGCCCTCGGGGCTGAATTTTGCAATTTCCAAAAGCACTGCCTTTGCAATCTCTTCGTTACCCTTTGCGCTGGGGTGAACCGCATCTGAAGCGAAGTTTCCCATATCGGAATTAAGAGCAGTTGCAACGTCAACTATAATAATTTCACCCGGGTTTTCCTTGCTGAATTTTTCAATGGCAGCGTTGATTCTGTCAGCACCCTGCTGATAAGGCGCTCTCAGGTAGCCTGACTGGGGGTTATAAAGGGTCTGCATAAGAATTACTGCCTCGCCGTTAAGCTCACGAATCATACTTATAATGGTACTGAAATTCTTATAGAAGCTGTGGGCGATTTCGTCAAATTTTGAGTAATCCTCCTTAACCATAGCGTCAAACATCAGACCGTAAAGGTTACTCATAAGAAAATCGTTTCCGCCGATTGAAATGCTGATAATATCAGCTTTTTCAACATCAGCTTTCACAACATCTTCCTTAAGTCTTGCAATAAGGTTTGTGGTGGTGTGGCCGGGAATTGCGTGGTTTGCATATTCATAGCCGTTAGTGTCTGCAACGATTTTTCCGTAGCAGGCATCTTGCGAATTGCGTATGCCTGAGCCGTAGCCAATTGAGTCGCCAAGCACAAGATAGAACTGCTTTTCCTCAGCAAAAGCTACTGCACTAAGGCTCATAAGCATCATTACAAGGCATAAAAGCACTGCTACACTTTTCTTTAAGTTCTTCATAAAATCTGTCCTTTCTTCTTAAACTGATAAAAATTATAACGCTGTCTGAAAAAATTATCAACAGACAGCGTTATTAATTAATTGTTTTTAATTATTCCATATCTGCAAGAATGGAATCTACAACAGCCTTCCAGCCATCAAGGCTTCTTGAGCCGATATAGTTCTGTCCTATCTGCTTGCCGTCCTCATCAAGGAAAATTGTGGCAGGAACAGAGATGATGCTGTCAAGAATTGCGGTTTTAAGTGAATCAGAGGGAAGAAGATTCTGATACTTTACGCCTGTATCTGCAACAATGCTCTTTGCCATATCAATTGTTTCGGTGTCTTCAGAATCAAGAACGTCACAGACGATACCTACAATCTGAAGTCCCTTGTCAGCGTATTCCTCGCTGAGTGTCTGAAGGTCGGGCATTTCACCGATGCAGGGACTGCAGAAGGTGCCCCAGATGTTTACCATTGTAAGCTTCTTACCCTTGAAAACTGAATCGTCAACCTCTTTACCCTCAAGGTCTGTACTTGTAATACCCTTGAAAAGCTCGTTGCCTGTACGGAACTTTGTGTTGTCGTCTGTAGTTTGCTGAGTGTCGGGATTTGCATCTGCATCACCGTTATTCCCGCATGAAGCAAAAATGAATGTTACGGCAAGAAGTGCCATAAGAATTGCTAAGAATCTTTTCATAGTAAATCTCCTTTTATTTCTGGATAAAGCCCTTTACAAACTTTCTTACGCCGCCTTTTTTGCGGTTGCACATATCAACAAGACCGTCAACTGATTCCTGTGATACAAGTCCGCCTGTAAAGCCGCTGAATGAACGAAGAGGCATATCCTTGATTGACTGTGTAATCATTTCGGGGTTTTCAGCTGCAAGAGAAACTACCTTTGCACCTGCAGTGAGAATACCCTTGAGAAGCTTGCCGTAGGGTGAAACAGCAACCTGAGTAATTGAGCAGTTAAGTGTAAGGTCGCCCTTTTTGAACTCGGAGTTGTTGGGAAGGGGTCTTCCGAGAACTGCTGCAAACTGCTTGTCGGGAATACTTGCCATACTGTCAACGCTGTAGTAAATTTTTGCGTTTTCTCTGTAATCGGGCACAACTGCGTCGGGCTTTGCAGTTTCAACTTCAACTGCAGCGTAAAGACGGCTGTCTCTTGAGGAAGCAGCAACGATGATTTTGTATTCGCCGCTTTCAGCGTGCCAGTCGTTTATGTTCACGTTATAGTAGCTGAATGCTCTTTCGTCAAGCTCAATTGAAACCTTCTTTTCCTCGCCTGCTTCAAGATAAACCTTGTCGAAGCCCTTAAGCTCTCTGTCAGCCTTGAAAAGAACGCTTTCAGGCGGGCAAACGTAAACCTGAGCAACCTCTGCACCTGCGACTTCGCCAACATTCTTAAGAGTGAATGAAACGGTCAGCTTGTCGCCTTCCTTAATCTTTTTCTTGCTGAGCTTGATGTCGCTGTATTCGAACTTTGTATATGAAAGACCGTGACCGAAGGGGTACTGAACGGTTTTCTTAGCCTTGTCGAAGAAACGGTAGCCCACAAAGATGCTCTCTCTGTATTCTACAGTTCTGGGACCCATGGGGAAGTATTTTGATACCACGTTGTCCTCATTGTTGAACGGAAAGGTTTCTGCAAGCTTACCTGAGGGGTTAACGTCGCCGTAAATTACATCATAAGCTGCTTCGCCCCCTGCCTGACCTCCGAGGTAAAGGTTGAGAATAGACTTGACCTTACATTCCCATGCGTCAATTTTAACAGGTGAACCGCAGGAAAGAACAACAATAATATTTTCATTGACCTTTGAAAGCTCTTCAATAAGAGTGTTGTGGCTCTTGGGCATATTGATGTGCTTACGGTCGAAGCCTTCACTTTCAAAGGCATCTGTAAGACCAACGAAAACAAGAACTGCTTTTTTGCCCTTGGCAACCTTACAAGCCTCTTCAATAAGCTTTTTGTTGTAGCCCTCACCCTTGAGAGTGTAGCCGGGAGCAAAGGTGAATGACTGACCTGCCGCTCTCATTGCCTGAGTAAAGGAAACTGTTTTGAATGGATTGATGTGGCTTGAGCCTGCGCCCTGATAACGGAGTGTTCTTGCAAGCTCACCGATAACTGCAACGCTGTTGTTGTTCTTGCTGAGAGGAAGCAGATTATCGTTATTCTTAAGAAGAACTGCTGAAGAAGCTGCAGCCTTTCTTGCAATCTCGTGGTGAGCGGGATAGTTTATACCGTAGCCCTTGCCCTCATTAGCTTTACACTCAAAGGCAAATTTAATCATTCTGAGAACACATTTGTCAAGGTCAGCTTCGTCAAGTGTGCCGTTTTTTACAGATTCAACAATGTGCTTGTCGTTCATACCGCCGTTACCGGGCATTTCAAGGTCGAGACCTGCCTTGATACCTTCAACTCTGTCGTTAACTGCACCCCAGTCGGAAATTACAACACCCTCAAAGCCCCATTCGTCACGGAGAATGTCTGTGAGAAGGCGCTTGTTTTCAGCGAGATATTTGCCGTCGATTCTGTTGTAGCTGCACATAATTGTTGAGGGCTTTGCAGTTTTTACAACATGCTCAAAGGCTGAAAGATAAATCTCTCTGAGAGCTCTTTCATCAACAACGCTGTCTGCGCACATACGGAGATATTCCTGGTTGTTCGCACAGAAGTGCTTGAGGCTTACGCCTATACCGTTTTCCTGAACGCCGTTTATGTATGCTTCAGCAAGACGTCCTGTAAGGAAGGGGTCCTCTGACATATACTCGAAGTTTCTGCCGCAAAGAGGGCTTCTCTTGATGTTGATACCGGGGCCGAGAACGGTGGTTACCTTCATAGCCTTTGCCTCATCGGCAATTGTTGCACCGATTTCCTTAAGAAGGTCCTTGTCCCATGAAGAAGCAGTTGTAACTGCTGTGGGGAAACAGGTTGCAATTTCAGAAGCCTGCATAATGTTTGTGCCGCCGGTCTGCTTTTCTTTTCTCAGACCGTTAGGGCCGTCGCTCATCCATACTGAGGGAACCTTAAGGCGGTCAATGGGCTTTGTAAGCCAGTTTGTAAGACCTGAGCAAAGCGATGCCTTCTCTTCCAGAGTAAGCTGAGCGAGAATGTCTGTGTACTTCTTATCCATATTACTTCTCCTTTTCATATAGTAGTTCATTCTAACAATACCAAAAAATTAAGAAAAATTCAATAGTTTTAATTTCATTTATCTTACATTTGTTAAAATTTCAAGTAGTTTATTGACAAAAACTGCCAACAATAATATTATTTACTTATCAGTGGTAATGTTTTGATTATATGTGTATTTCTTATATAAAAAAATACGGAAAGGAGCTATTATGGAGCTGGTTACGGAAATATCCCGTTATTTTATACCCATAGTTACAATTATCATACTCACAAAATGTATGATGACCTTATGGCTCGGTCAGCCCAAGGAGAAAACCTATGGGTACATTGTTGATATGTATGACGGTGAAAGATATGAGCTTAATATGTGGGAGACCTCCATCGGCAGAAGTAATTCCTGCGACGTTGTGATTTCCTACGACACTATGTCACGTTTTCAGGCTGTTATTGCAAGACGTAACGACAGCTGGTATATCCACGATTTGCGTTCAAAATCGGGAGTAAAGGTAAACGGAAAGAAAATCGACAAAAAGCAGACCATAAAAGACGGTGATATGCTGACCTTGGGCAGTATGCGTTTCCGTTTTCAGATTGCTGATGACCCCGTTGTAAGAGTGGGCAAGAAAAAGAAAAAAGCTCAGCCCAAAAAGGCGGTGCCTCAGCCAAGCACCTCTTCACAAGCACCAAAGACACCTCAGGCAAAAAAGACGTCTCAGAGTACACAGGCCCGCTACTATGACGATTTCAACAAGCCCTCTCTGAATTTCCAGAAGAAAGCTCCCTCCTCATACACTTTAGAAACACCAACCAACGCAAAAACAAGACGCACCTCAAAGCCTACGGTTATAAACAGAGATACAGGCGAGCGCTTTGAGCTTCACGGAAATCAGGTTACCGTCGGCACGTCCCCCAGAAGCGACATCAGACTGAAATCAAAGGAATGTTCAAAAAAGCACGCAGCCTTTGTTCTTTACGAGGACGGATGGGCAATTGAGGACAGTGGCAGTGAAAAGGGCACAAAGCTTAACGGAAAGAAAATCACTTCCCCTCAGCTTCTTTTTGACGGTGACATTATCTCTCTTGCAGACGAAAGACTTTACTACAAAAAAGGCTGACGGCTTTTTTGTAAGTTTGGAGTGTGGAGAGTGGAGTGTGGAGTTAAGGTCGCATCTTTACTTTTGTACAAACAGGTAGTTATAGTCTGCGGAATTTATTCGGTATGAGAAGGGTAAAGAGTAGATTTTATCCGTATCTACAGATATTAATGATTAATATACTACCCGCCGAATTTATCTTTCTGCTTTGGCGGAATAACTATAAAAGTTGAATAGTAAATTTAAGCGGATATAATCGGAACGAAGTGACCCACAACTCCACACTCCACTCTTCACTCTTCCGAAGGCTCCACTCTCCACACTTCACACTATTAGAAAGGAGATTTTATCTTGGCAACTAAAAATAAACTTACGGTGCGTGACAAGGCACGAAGAAAATATAAATATGTTGACAGAAGTCTTATTCTCTTCCTGCTGACAACCTTTCAGGTAATTACCTTCACCCCCGTAATTTTCAGCGGCGGTGAGGTCAATTATATGATTGCTGCTCTTCTTATGGGTTATATCCTTTTTGAGTGGCTTTATGTTTCAATCACCCACGGCATTACCAAAAGAATTAACTTTGAGCTTGAACTTATTGCCTTTTTCCTTTCAGGCATAGGGCTTTGTGTCACCGCCTCGGTTGAAGGGCTGAACGCTATGCTAAAGCAGCTCATTACCGTTCTTGCAGGGGTTATTGTTTACACCACCTTGCTGTGGTTTCTCAAGGACGTAAAAAGAGTTATGGCAATAAGAACTCCTCTTGCTGTTTTTGCACTCATATTTCTTGCCGTCTCTTTCGTATATATAAGACAGTTTGTGGGCGCAATTAACGGTGCTTATAACTGGATTGTAATCAAAGGGGTTTCTCTGCAACCCTCGGAATTTGTAAAAATAGCCTTCATTTTCGTTGGCGCCGCTTCACTTGACAAGCTTCTTACGGCAAAGAACATTTATATGTATATTCTTTTCGCTATGGGCTGTATAGGTGTACTTTTCCTTATGAAGGATTTCGGTACTGCGCTGATTTTCTTTTTCACCTTTATCGTTATTTCCTTTATGCGCTCGGGTGACATCAGAACAATCCTTTTCCTCTGCGTTGCGGCAGTAATCGGTGCTTTCCTTATTGTATACTTCAAGCCCCACGTTACGGCTCGTTTTGAGGTTTACAGACATATCTGGGAAGAGGTTTACGGCAGAGGCTATCAGCAGACAAGAGTTCTCATTTATGCCGTTTCGGGCGGTCTTTTCGGCCTTGGTGTAGGTAATGGAGCTCTGAGAAACGTTTACGCTTCAACTACCGACCTTGTGTTCGGACTTATTGCTGAGGAGATGGGAATTCTCACTGCAATTGTAATCGTGGTGGCTTTCGCCTGTATTGCAATTTACGCTCTTATCTGCTCTAGAAGTGCACCCTCCTCCTTTTACTCAATTGCCGCCTGCAGTGCTTCGGCGATGCTCCTTTTCCAGATTTGTCTCAACATTTTCGGAATAACGGATATCCTTCCGCTGACGGGTGTAACGCTTCCGTTTATAAGTCAGGGTGGTTCAAGTATGATAAGCTGCTGGGCTCTTTTCGCTTTCATCAAAGCCTCAGATGTAAGAGCTTATCCGAAGATTTATAAAATCGTGTAAAGGAGGAGAATTATGCAAACTGCTACAAGACGAACATATATTGTAATTCTTCTCATCGTTGCATTTTTCGGCGGTCTGGGTTTTATGATGTACTCTTTTATAACCGAGGGTGACGTGTGGGTTGCTTCACGTGCAAACTCCCACATCTATTCAGGGGGAAGCCTCACCGTTGCAGGTACAATTTACGACCGCAACAACAATGTTCTTGTTAAAACCGAAAACGGAAAAAGACAGTATGCCGACAACTACTATGAAAGAGTTTCCACTCTTCACGTTGTGGGCGACTCAACAGGCTTTATTGCAACAGGTGTTCAGAATCTTTACTCATCAAATCTTATCGGCTACAATTTCATAAACGGCATCTATGATACCCTCACCTCCTCCGAGGGTGTGGACATAAAGCTGACCATTGACAGCGAGGTAAGTGCTGCGGCGTACAGAGCAATGAACGGCAACAAGGGCACAATTACAGTATATAACTACCTTACGGGTCAGGTTATCTGTATGACCAGTGCCCCCACCTACGATGTCCTTAACAAGCCCACTGATATTGACACTAATACCAGTGGTAAATATGACGGCCTTTACCTCAACAGAGCCCTTTCGGGTGTTTTCACTCCCGGCTCAACCTTCAAGGTGGTAACTGCAATCTGTGCAATTGAAAACATACCCGATATTTACGAGCGTACATTTAAATGTACAGGCAAATACACAACGGGCAAGGGTAAAGGCGACGGTGACGTAATCTGCAACGGTACCCACGGAAAGCTCAGCTTTGAAAGAGCACTCAACGTTTCCTGCAACAGTGTTTTTGCCCAGCTTGCAAACGAGCTCGGGAAAGATGCGCTTACAAAAACCGTACGTGATTTAGGCTTCGGAAAAAGCGTAACAGTCAGCAAAGCACAAACCGTAAGAAGCACCTTTGATGTTTCAGACAGCACCCGACTTGACCTTGGCTGGGCAGGTATCGGTCAGTATACAACTCTCGTAAACCCCTGCCAGATGCTTATGCTTATGGGCGGTATTGCAAACGGCGGAAAAGCCATGACACCTTATATTGTTGAGGAATCAAGTGAGCTTCTTGACGTTAAAGAAAAGCAGAACACAAACATAAAGCTCAGCGAGGACACTGCAAAAAAAGTGCGTAAGCTTCTTCGCTCCAACGTTCAGAATTACTACGGTGACGGCAAATTTCCCGGACTTAAAATGTGCGGAAAAACCGGCTCTGCCGAGGTTTCAAACGGCAGAAGCCACGCCTGGTTTGTGGGCTTTTCCTACGATGACAGCTTTCCTTACGCAATTGTTGTGTGCCTTGAAAACGGCGGTATCGGCTACAACGACGCAATCCCCGCAGCCAACAAAACTCTTCAGGCCCTTCTCAAAGCAGAAAAATAAAATTTAAGTAAAAAAATGTTTGACTTCACAAAAAAACGGACTATAATAAAAATAGGCAATAACCATTGATATGTGGAGGTAATATATATGAAGATAGCAGTAACACATGAAAACGGCACAGTCTTTCAGCACTTCGGTCACACGGAAAGCTTCAAGGTTTACGAAGTAATCGACGGCGAAGTGAAAAGTATGCGTGTGCTTTCCACAAACGGCAGCGGCCACGGTGCGCTTGCAGGCTTTCTCAAGGATTTAGGCGTTGACACCCTTATCTGCGGCGGTATCGGCGGCGGTGCAAAAACAGCACTCAGTGATGCAGGCATCACAGTCTACCCCGGCGTAAAGGGCGCTTGTGACAAGGCAGTTCTTGACTTTGTAATGGGCAAGCTCAACTACGACCCCGACACTCTTTGCAGCCACCACGACCACGAGCACGGTGACCACGACTGCGGTAGTCACAGCTGCCACTAAAAAGTAAGTTACCGTCACTGAAGGACGGATATAATTAATTTAAAACAAGGAGATTTTTCTATGGAACTCAAAGGATCAAAAACCGAAAAAAACTTAATGGAAGCATTTGCCGGTGAATCACAGGCAAGAAACAAGTACACCTACTTTGCTTCAGTTGCTAAAAAAGAAGGCTATCAGCAGATTGCTGCAATTTTTGAGCAGACTGCAAACAACGAAAAGGAACACGCTAAAATGTGGTTCAAGGCTCTTGGTGAATTAGGCGACACAGCCGCTAACCTTGCAGCTGCTGCAGCAGGCGAAAACTACGAATGGACAGACATGTATGCAACCTTTGCAAAGGAAGCTGAAGAAGAAGGCTTCACAGACCTTGCAGCAAAGTTCAGAATGGTTGCTGCAATTGAAAAGACTCACGAGGAACGCTACAGAGCTCTTCTTAACAATGTTGAAATGAAGGCTGTTTTCGAAAAGAGCGAAGAAACAATGTGGGAATGCCGCAACTGCGGTCACCTTGTAATGGGCAAGAAGGCTCCCGAAATCTGCCCTGTTTGCGCTCATCCTCAGAGCTACTTTGAAGTAAGAAAAGAGAATTATTGATTGTAATTCAAAACAGAAAAGCACCCCTTGACAAAGGAGTGCTTTTTGGGTATAATAAATATACCAAGGTGTTACCGAGCAGACGGTTATGCCGAAAATTGAATTAGTTTATGAAAAAACTAACCGTACTTTGGCGAGGGCGGTTAGTTTTTTATTGCAATAACGGTGTATAAAATAATTACAAGAACTATTATTATGTACTCCATAAGTATCGCCCTCCTTTCTTTCACTGATGAAAGTCAGGAGCATAACCGCCTATCCGTTAAGGATAACACCAAGGAGATACTAACATATACGAATACTTTTGTCAATATTATAGAAATAGTCGCAAGTGTTAAAAACCTGCGACTATTTTATATCCTGTGTAATAAAATACTTCTCTACACAAAAACTTGAGTTTGCTTTTCAGACTGATATAACGAGAAGTTGTTGTAGGTGAAGAACTACAGTCAATTCCTGCATCTTTAGCCAGAAGCATCGCTCGTTTCATATGAAGCGGATCGCTGACAATAAGTGCTGTTTCAAATTCCTGATCTATCATTATTTCTTTTGCATATTTTAAATTTTCCTGAGTTATTGCAGATAACTCTTCAATAAAAATATCGTTTTCATCAACACCACAGGAAACAGCATAAGACTTAGCAATATATGAATCCGACAACTCATTTCCTTCACTATAACCACCGGTCATAATTATCTTGTCAATAAAACCGTTATTATAAAGCCATACACTGTGATTGATTCTTTCCCGAAACACAGGAGATACTTCTTCACCGTAAACAGCCGCCCCTAACACTATGGCGACATCAGCTTTTTGAGTTTCACTTTCTTTCGCATAAACCCAGATGCTTATTGCGTTAAAAGTTGCATATATTACCATTGTTGTCATAATCAATATCAAAGCTAAAATAAACTTCTTTTTTCTCTCCATATGTACATCTCCTCACAGATTCTATAATACTAAAACATCAATAAAAAATGTTAAATGGTTGTTAAAAGTTTCTTAAGCCTTGACATATACAAAAAACCTTAATTTTTCCTTATAAATTTTGCCCTAACCTATTGATATTTTCTCTGAAATTTGAGATAATAAAATGAATTATACCCCGAAAAAGGAGGATTAACTTGGATACACAAAAAAAGCTCGCTGAGCTTCTCTTTCCCGATATAACCGAAACCCCTGCTGATATGGAAGCAAGGTTCCCCGAAAGAAACCTTAAAGAGGGCGCAAGAGTTACAAGACTTGCTCCCAGCCCCACAGGCTTTCTTCACTTCGGCAATCTTTTCACAGGTACGGTTGCTTACAGAACTGCAAAGGTTACCGACGGTATTTTCTTTGTAAGAGTTGAGGACACCGACCAGAAGAGAAAGGTTGAGGGTGCAATTGAGGTCATGCTTGACGGCCTTAAGGCTTTTGATGTTGTTGCCGACGAGGGTGTTGTTGGTGAAAACGAAGAAAAGGGTAATTACGGCCCCTACTATCAGAGTCAGAGAAAGCCCATTTACCATGTTTTTGCAAAGAGCCTTGTAGAACAGGATTTAGCTTATCCCTGCTTCTGCTCAGCTGAAGACCTTGACGAAATCAGAGCGGCTCAGGAAAACGAGCCCAACAAAGGCTACTGGGGCAAGTACGCAAAATGCCGTACACTTTCTTTAGAAGAAATCGAAGCTAACATCAAAGAGGGCAAGACCTGGACTCTCCGTCTGAAGTCACCCGGCGACCTTAGTAAAAAGTGCTACTTTGACGATATGATAAAGGGCAAGATTGAAATGCCTGAAAACGTGCAGGACGTTGTTCTTCTCAAATCCGACGGTATTCCTACATACCACTTCGCTCATGCAGTTGACGACCACATTATGAGAACAACTCACGTAATCAGAGGCGACGAATGGATGTCAAGCTGTCCTATTCATCTTCAGCTTTTCAAGTGCCTCGGCTTTAAGCTTCCCAAGTTCGCCCATGTTTCTCCCATTATGAAAGAGGAAAACGGCAACAAGCGTAAGCTTTCAAAAAGAAAGGACCCCGAAGCAGCAGTTACCTTCTATGTTGAACAGGGCTATCCCAAGGAGAGCGTAAATGAATACATTATGACCCTTATGAACTCCAACTTTGAAGACTGGAGAAAGACAAACAAGGAAGCTCCCCTTGAAGCATTCCCATTTAACCTTAAGAAGATGAGCGTTTCAGGTGCACTTTTCGATATGGTTAAGCTTAATGACATTTCAAAGAACGTTATTTCACTTATGCCTGCAAAAAAGGTTTATGACTATACTGCAGCATGGGCTAAGGAATACGATAAGGAGTTCTATGAGCTTCTTACAAGAGATGAAGAGTATTCAGTAAATATTCTCAATATCGACCGTGAGGGCCCCAAGCCCAGAAAAGATATTGCCTGCTTCAGCGAGGTCAAGGATTATGTAAGCTACTTCTTCAATGAAATTGCTGACCTTAAAATGGAGCTTCCCGAAAATATCACCTCTGATATGGCAAAGGAAATTCTTGAGCTTTATGTTGAAGAATACGACGCTTCAAGAGATAAGGACGGCTGGTTCGGTCATATCAAGGAAATGTGCGAAAAGCTTGGCTACACTCCCAACGTTAAGGAGTACAAGAAGAATCCCGATGCATATAAAGGCCACGTAGGTGACGTTTCAACAGTTATCCGTCTTGCAGTTACAGGCAGAAAGAACACACCCGACCTTTATGCAATTATGCAGATTCTCGGTGAAAACGAAGTCAAGAGCAGACTTATGAACGCTCTTAAATAAAAATCGAAAACGCAAATATACGAAAGGAACATTCTTATGGCAGAAGAAATTATAAACTCCAATTTTATATATGACTTCATTGACGAAGACCTGGAAAAGGGAGTTTACACTCACGTGCAGACCCGTTTTCCGCCCGAGCCCAACGGCTACCTTCATATAGGTCACGCAAAAGCTATTCAGATTGACTTTTCAACTGCTGAAAAATACGGCGGCACATGTAATCTCCGTCTTGACGACACCAACCCCTCAAAAGAAGATGTTGAATATGTTGACGCAATCAAGGAGGATATTGAATGGCTCGGCTATAAGTGGGACAAGGTGCTCTACGCTTCAAGCTACTTTGATTTCATCTACGAATGTGCTATAAAGCTTATTGAAATGGGCAAGGCTTATGTGTGCGACCTTACTGCAGACGAAATCCGCGAGTACAGAGGTACACTTACAGAGCCCGGTAAAAACAGCCCCTACAGAGAAAGAAGCATTGAGGAAAACCTCGACCTCTTCAAGAGAATGACCGACGGTGAATTCCCTGACGGTGCAAGAGTGCTGAGAGCTAAGATTGATATGGCTGCTCCCAACATCAATATGCGTGACCCCGTAATTTACAGAATTGCTCATGTAAGCCACCATCAGACCGGTGACAAGTGGTGCGTATATCCTATGTACGACTTCGCTCACCCCATTTCAGACACAAGAGAGGGCGTAACTCACTCCCTTTGCTCCCTTGAATTTGAAAACCACAGACCTCTTTATGACTGGTTCCTTCGTGAGCTTGGCTTCGAAACTCCCTCAAGACAGATTGAGTTCGCAAGACTTAACCTCAACTACTGCCTTACAAGTAAGCGCAAGTGCTTACAGCTTGTAAACGAAGGCATTGTTGACGGCTGGAACGACCCCAGAATGGTTACTATCAGCGGTATGAGAAGAAGAGGCTACCCTGCAGAGGCTATCCGTGATTTCATAAACCGTGTAGGCGTTTCAAAGGCTTACTCAGTTGTTGACTTCGGTCTTCTTGAAGCTTGCGTAAGAGACAGTCTCGGAGCTAACGCTCCCCGAGCTATGGCAGTTCTCAGACCTCTCAAGGTTATTATCGATAACTACCCCGAGGATTTAGTAGAGGAGCTTGAGCTTCCCATTAATCAGGACAAACCTGAAATGGGCACAAGAGTAATCCGCTTCTCAAAGGAAATCTACGTTGAAAAAGAGGACTTTATGATTGAGCCTCCCAAGAAGTATTTCCGTCTCTTCCCCGGCAACGAGGTTCGTCTCAGAGGTGCTTACTTCGTTAAGTGCGTTGGCTACGACACCGACGAAAACGGCGAGGTTACTGCAGTTCACTGCACATACGATCCCGAAAGCAAGGGCGGCAACTCCCCCGACGGCAGAAAGGTAAAGGGTACTCTCCACTGGGTAAGTGCAAAGAACTCAATTGACTTTGAAGCAAGACTTTACGACAGACTTTTCGTAAATCCCAACCCCTCAGACGAGTCAACCGGCTCATTCAAGGATAACCTTAACCCCGATTCACTTACAATCCTTTCCGGCTGTAAGCTTGAGGACGGAATTGAAAACCTTAAGGTGGGCGACACCTTCCAGTTTATGCGTCAGGGTTACTTCTGCGTTGACACGACCTCAACAGAAGACAAGGTTGTATTCAACAGAACAGTTGCTCTCAACTCATCATGGAAATAAACAATCAAAGATAAAAGGAGTAAATCAAAATGAAAATTGCATATCGCATTATCACTCCGATTCTTACAGTAGGCGCAGTGCTTATGGGCTTTTTCCTTAAGCTTTTCTACTTCGCAATCGGAACGGCAGACGAAAGCCTCAGCAGTATTGTTCAGCTTGTAGGTGCACTTGGCGTAAAGACAAACTACGAATTCTCAGCGTATGAGCTTATTTCTCTTCTTCTTGGTATGGAGCCCGCAAAAGAAGGCAGTAAAAGCTTTGTTGAGCTTGCAGCGCCAGTTATGCCCCACATCATTTCATTCGTTGTATTCTTCATTCTCACCCTTCTTATGTTCCTTGCTGTCGGCGTTGTTTCAGCAGCAACAGAAAAGAGAAACGTTGTAATCGGAATGTGCGGCGGCGGACTTATTCTCTGCTTTATCTGTATTGTTATAGCTAAGCTTGCTTTTGATAAGCTTATCGGCGGTGAGCTTTCACTTTCAGACCTTATGGGCGTTTTCTCAGAAAACATCGGAATGCAGCTTCTTGCAGCAGTTGTTACAATCACCTCTGCAACGCTTTCAGCCGGCTTCTATGCAGTGTTCGGAATGTACATTCTTGTAATTCTCTGGACTGTTCTTACTAATATGCTTGTAAAAACTCCCATTGAGTTCAAGAAAAAGCACAGAAGAAAAAAGCCTATGAAAAGACTTTCGGCAATTATTCACAGATAAAAATCAAAACCGGTGTGAAAAATAAATCACACCGGTTGATTTTTTGCCGAAAAGCCCCTTTATTCCTCTTTCTGAAACACAAGAGACATAGTTTCTATATCACCCGTTCCACGAGTTTCAACAGGCACATAACCACAGTAATCCCATCCGCTTTCAATGCGTTCTTTGATTAGTTTTTCCACCCCGTCAAAGCTATATTTTGTTCCTTTACCAAGCCCGTACCCGGAAAGCACTGATTTAACTCTTACAAATTCTACTTTCTTCATTATATTTACCCCCATATATAAAAACTGCGACCCCCAGTGAAGTGACCCCAAAAAGTTAGACAAAGTTTTTCAGAAAAACTTGTGCAAATTAAATATTAAGCAGCTAAAATGGCTTGAGATCTGTGCATAGCAGGTGTCAAGCCATTTAATTTTAGCTTAATTCTGCGATTATTGTA
>JBGVGM010000018.1:0-2489 GCA_045121655.1 Acutalibacteraceae bacterium
ATCGGGCTTGCCATGCCCGAAAAGCGTTGATATAGCTACACTTTTGACGTTTTGCTCATGGCTAATTTAGACAAAAAAGGAGTGACAAATATGTTCGACAAAATCATAGCGTTCTTTATGTCAATTATCGCGTTCTTTATGGGTCTCTTTGGCGCAGGCGGCGGTAACGGCGGTGGAGAAACCACCAAGCCTACCACTCCTCCTGAAAAGCCCACCTACAGCCAGCATATGAACGTTTCATACGGCAGCCACGAAAGGCAGAAGCTTGACGTTTACTTCCCCGAAGAACACGACGGTGAGGTTGGTCTTTTCCTTATCATTCACGGCGGTGCATGGATTGGGGGTGACAAGAGCTCCTGCACTGAAACAGGTCTTGTTGCGGCAAGAGATTTCGGTCTTGTAGGTGCAGCAATCAACTACCACTACATTTCCGGCAGCACTCACATGGACACACTTATGAACGATATTGACCGGGCTCTTGCCAAAATCAAGGCTATGGGCGCTGAAAAGGGAATCAACGTCAACAAGGTAATGTTTATGGGCTTTTCGGCAGGTGCGCATATGTCACTGCTTTACGCATATTCAAAAGCAGACACTGCTCCCATTAAGCCCGTTGCAGTTGTAAGCTGTGCAGGTCCTACCGACTTCACTGACGAAAGCTTCTATATCAACAACTCCATCGGTGACGCTGAAACAATGGCGACTCTGTTCTCATGGGCAGGCGGCAAATCTTTCACCTATGCTGACAGGGCAAACGCAGAAGTCAGGTCTTCCCTTGAAGCAATTTCTCCCCTCAATTATGTCAGCGCAAATTCAGTTCCCACCATTATCAACCACGGCGACAAGGACACAATTGTACCTTACTCAAACGCAGTAAATCTTGACGCTAAGCTTACAGAGTACGGTGTGCCTCATCATTTCAACACTTACAAGAATGATGACCACGGACTCGGAAACGACAAGGCAACTGACGATGTCGCCTATACTCATCTTATTGAGTATATAAACACTTATCTTAAATAATTTAAAATGAACAGAAGCTCCCTTGAAATGAAGGGAGCTTTTTGTTATACTTCAATTGAGGTGAAAAACTATGGATACAAAGAAAAGGACAAAGAATAAAGGTAAACTGAAACGGCTTATTCCAACTATGGGTTTTATGCTTCTCGGCGGAATTTGCGGAATGCTTATGGTATTATACGGCGGAATTTTTGATACGGAAAGCGGTGAAATCTCTCTTTCCTCTTTTGCAGTTATGTTTGTTGCTATGTATATTGCAATCTATCTTCAGATTGCTGTTCACGAAGCAGGACACCTTGTTTTCGGTCTTGCTACAGGCTATCGCTTCTGCTCCTACCGTCTTGGTAAAATTATATTAATCAGACAAGGTGAAAAGCTCACTCTGAAGCGCTATTCCCTTAAAGGAACCGGCGGACAATGTCTTATGTCACCCCCTGAACTGAAAGAGGGAAAAATACCCGTTGTGCTTTATAACCTTGGGGGCTCAATTATGAATCTCTTTGCTACGGCTGTAAGTTTGATTATCTTCCTTCTTCTCAGAGATACCCCCGTTGTTTCAACAATTTTTCTTATGAGTGCCGTTATCGGTGTATTCTTTGCTGCTCTTAACGGTATTCCTATGAGGCTCGGAGCAATTGACAACGACGGCTATAATGCCCTGTCTATAAGAAAAAGTGAAAAATCTATGCGTTCCTTTTATATTCAGTTAAAGCTCATCACCGAGCTTTCAGAGGGTAAAAGGCTGAGAGATATGCCCTCAGAATGGTTCACTGTACCTTCAGATGAGGAAATGAAAAACAGTATGGTAGCAGCAATCGGCGTTCTTTGCTGCAACCGTCTTATGGACAGTAACAGCTTTACTGAGGCTCAGAGCCTTATGGAGCATTTTCTCAGCATTGACAGCGGAATTGTAGGGGCTCAGAAAAACCTAATGCTTTGCGATATTCTTTACTGTGAGCTTACAGGCGAAAACCAAAAGGAAAAAATTGACGAGCTTCTCACCAAGGATATGAAAAAAATCCTTAAAGCCCGGATTGATAACCCATCCGCACTGAGAACACAGTATGCCTATGCACTTATTTGTCAGAAAGACGAAAAGACCGCAGAAAAAATCAAGAAGCGTTTTGACAAGGTTATTGCTTCTTATCCCTACAGCGGTGAGGCTCAGTCGGAAAGAGAACTGCTTAGTCTGTGCAATTATGTGAAAATAACAAACATACAATAAAACAATGTTTTATATAAATATATATATAATTATAATTTTTTAAAAAGTTTATATTTATTGTTTTGTTGTTTTATTGTTTATAAAAGCCTGAAAGCCCTTATGAATAAGGGCACTGAAAAACCACAGTTTTTTTGAAAAGCTGTGGTTTTTGTGTATAAATATTCGGATGAAACATAAAATATTTTATTTTTTATATTTTGTAATATAAAAGGTAACGGATATTACACCGTTACCAGATTGCTTA
>JBGVGM010000019.1:0-16356 GCA_045121655.1 Acutalibacteraceae bacterium
TTTCCTGCTTGTATAACTTTTTCCGTTTTTTATTGCTTGCTTAACTATATCTTGCTTTTTTCTTGCTTCTTGTGTTATCATATTCATGAGAAGTACTTCTTTCTTACGGTAAATGTTTTGTAGCAGATTCATTATACCATAATTAGAAGATACTACTCTTTATTATTGGGTCACATCATTTTATCACATACATTTCGGGCTTTTTATTTTGTCCTATGTTCGTCTGCACAAGGCTTTTTTACCTTAAAAAGGGAGCATTTGCTCTCTGTTGTGTTTCAGTTTTAAAACCTGTCAAGATATAGTATTCCACACAGTTTGCCGCCAATGTTGAAAACTTTAAAAAATCCGCCGTAAAAACCCATACGGCGGAAAAGTTTTATCTTCTAATGAGCTTTATAAGGCTGATTTTTGCCTTTTTTGCTGTGGGCATAAGCTTTGCGTATGAATAATACTTAGCCTTGTTGCCTACAAGAATATACTCACCGATAAACTCGTGATAGTTTGCTGAAAAGCTCTTTTTGAAATCGTAAATACCCGTAAAGTTATCCTGGGGAACAAGTGCACCCAAGGTGCCGTCCTCCTGAAGCTTAGGTGACTTTACCATAACATAGCCGAGGTCGTGAATGTCGCAGCCTCTTTCAACGCTTTCGCAAAGACGCAGATAGTTGAGGTAGTGGCTTGAACGGGTGTTGTTACGGATAACATTTCTTGTTCCGCCGAAAAGGCAGCTGCCCATTCCTGAGTAGTAAATTGAAAGTCCGCCTGCAAGACAGATTCTGTTTTCCTTTGTAAACTCCTCAGCCTCAGCCATTCTCTTTTCGAAATGCTCTGTCTGCTTATCCACGCTGGTGATTATTTCATTGAGCTGACGTGCCTTCTTTTCATGGGCGCCCTCAAGGTCTTTAAGTGCCTGCTCTTTCTTCTGAAGTCTTTCAGCCTGAAGCTTTCTGTCAAGCTCCTTATCATAGTAAACAAGCTTAAGGTCGCTGTAGCCGTCAAATTCACGAAGAAGCTTTGCACAGTAATCACCGTTTCTTTCAACAAAGCTGTCTCTTTCGCCTGTGTCACGCATAACAGCCATAAAGTCCTCCATAATTGAGGGGTCTGCGTCCACGTCCTTTGAGGTAAATGTCTTTGCAACAAGGCCTCTCTGCTCGCCGATACGGATGCTGTATCTTACGCCCTTATCGCACTTTTTGAGGATTTTATCAGCTGAAATCTGATTGCCGTTTTCGTCTTTGAGAGGAATAAAAAGCTGAACCGGGTGCTTGTAGGTATAGTTTTCAATTGAGGGGTTAAGCTCGTAGCCAAGGTCAGTAAGACTCTTGTGTACCTCGTGGCCGTAAGGCTGGTCCTCACCGTCAATTCTGAGAGAAACCGGCGGGTCCATAATAAAGCAGGTTGCACCGCCTTTTTTCATTTCCTCTTTCATAAATTCTGTAAACTCTGAAAGAAGCTCCTTGTTGCTGTAATCGCAGACTGCACCTGATGAAGCGTACCAGATTTTACCTGCAACGGGAAGTGAGCGCTCCATAACGAGAACTGCAAGAACAGTTTCACCTTTTTCGTCAGATCCGCAGTAATAACGGCAGTTCCAGGTGGTTTTTACGTTCTGCCAACGTGAACACTGAATATACTGACCCTTGTTCTTTTCAATAAATTCATCATATTTTTTAAGGTCAGTCTGAAGCTCAAAAATATACATTACACTGTACCCTCTTTCTTTTCTTTAAAAGCTTTAATAACTTCCGTTTTTTCGCTGAAGGGAACCTTTTCCCCTTTAATTTTCATATATTCCTCATGACCCTTACCTGCAAGGATGATTATGTCACCCTTTTGAGCCATTTTAACTGCATAGTTGACAGCCTCGCCTCTGTCGGGAATAATTACATATTTGCCCTTTCCGCCTGCCTTTTCGCAGTAGAAAGCAATTTCCTCGCCGATTTTCTGCGGATCCTCAAAGTTGGGGTCGTCACTTGTAATTACGGTAAAGTCGCTCATGGCTCCCGATACCATACCAAGCTCTTCACGGCGACACTCTGTTCTTCCGCCAACGGAGCCAAACAGGGTGATAATTCTGTTATGCTCATACTCTGAAGCTGTTTCGATAATACTCTTAAGGCTGACACCGTTGTGGGCGTAGTCAATAATTACCGTAACATCCTCGTCAGCTCTTACAAGCTCACATCTGCCCTTTACAAAAACGCTTTTCAGTCCCTTTGAAATATCTTCATCGCTGACACCGAAGCCGTCACCCAGAGCAACGGCAACAAGGGAGTTACTTGCATTGATTTCACCGGGCAGAGCTACAGTAAACTTTCTGTCTGCCTTCTGGGTTTTCACCTCAAAATCAACGCCGAGAATATTTCCCTCTTTAACCTTTTCGTAGCTGCCTAAAATATAATCGGCACTTTCGCTGTAGCCGTAGGTAATAACCTGACCCTTGCAGTTTTCAATTACGGTTTTACTGAAAGCGTCGTCAGCATTTACAATTGCCTTTTCACACATGGGGAAAAGCTGAGTTTTCCAGAAAGCGTACTCCTCAAAGCTTTCATGCTCGTTAGTGCCGATATGGTCGGGGTAGAGGTTTGTAAACACGCCATAGGCAAAATGAAGTCCGTCTGTGCGGTGGAATTTAAGCCCCAGTGAGGAAACCTCCATTACGCAGGCCTTGCAGCCGCCGTCAACCATAAGACGGAGCATTCTCTGAAGCTCGTAGCTTTCGGGAGTGGTATTCACTGTAGGAAGAACAGTATCGCCGAAGGATGCACCTACAGTGCCGATGATACCTGTTTTAATTCCGCCGCTTTCAAGGACAAATTTTACAATATGAGCCGTAGTGGTTTTACCCTTTGTGCCGGTAATACCGATAAGGGAAAGCTCCTTTGAGGGGTGACGGAAAAAGTTGCAGCTGACACTTGCCAGAGCTGCTCTTGTGTCCTCAACTTTAATAATAACTGCGTCAACAGGAAGATCAACATCCTTTTCGCAAAGGAAAACTCTGCTGCCTTTTTCGTAAGCTGAAAGAGCATACTTGTGACCGTCAGCATTTACGCCCACAAGGCACACGAACATTATGCTCTCGCCGGTTTTTCTTGAATCGTAAGCGATATCTTTAATATCTGTGTCGGTGAAGCTTCCGCATTCATAGGAAACACCCTTTAAAACTTCGCTGAGTTTCATTACACGCACTCTCCGTTCTGTGCATTTTTGTACTTCAGTTCTTTTTCTCTTTTGAACTCTTCGCGTTCTTTTTTATATTTCTCTCTTAAAGCGTGGCGGTTTTTGCCGCCGATTAAGCCTGCTCGTCTGAAGGCTTCAATAAACATAGCTGCAAGGGCACCCACTGAGCCTAAAATAAGGTCAATCATTGTGTCGGTAAGACCCGCACCGTAGGGGAGCTGACCGTGCTGCATAACAAAGCCGTAGAGTCTGTCCATAGTGAACTCGTAAAACTCCCAGCCTACAAGGAGCATAACGGAAAAGCCGATACTGAAAAGCGCCTGAGCAGAAATCTTGATGGGGTGCTTTTCGCCCTGGATGATTTCGATAAGCACAAAGGAGCCGGTACAGGCAAGGTAGCCTGCAAAAATATGCTCGGGAATATCGATACCCGTAAAGTCGGTTCTTGTGTTGAGGGTTGTACCCACAACGCAGGCAAAGCAGATGAAAACGTTAAGCAGGGTCTGCATATAGTGGGGGTATTTTGTGATAAAGGATTTTCCGCCGAAAAGCTGGAACATATCCCAGAGATGAGTGAAGATAGTTGCGAAGGTTGCCTGAATGAACTCGGAGGTATAGCCGTGGAGCATACCCCACACACCCCAGATGAAAAGCAGGGCTCTGCAAGTCCACCAGGTGATTTCGGTGGCTTTTGAAAGCTTTGGAATTCGGTTAAGTTTTTTCATTTATTTTTCCCTTTCGGTGTTATAAGCATAATCTGACTTAATATTATATCATATTATACACCGATTTGCCACTGTTTAGGAAAAAATTAATAAAGAAAAACTTACACCCCTCTGTCATACTGCGTATGACATCTCCCCTTTCAGGGGAGACAAGACTTGCCGTCCCTGAAAGGGAAGGTGGCGGCGAAGCCGTCGGAAGGGTCAAAAAAATCCCTCTCGGTTAAGAGAGGGATTGATATTGATTTTTAGTGCTTCACGCCACATGCGCAAACTTTGTTTATGCCGAAAATCTTCTCAAAGAAGTTGATAAGTTTGAAGAAGAAGCCGGCAATTCCACCTTTATGGCATGAACACGAGCATTCTGAAATATCAGGTTCATTTATCGGCATATCTTTTTCACAATAATCGCACATATCATCGCCATCGTTGTTCACACAATCTACTTTGTCGATTATCTGCTGAGCAACTGTTACTGTTCCGCAAACGGAACACTTTTTGCCCTCAGTCAGACCGGTTTCTCTACAAGTGGGTGCAACTGCAGGAATTTTTGTATTGCTGTTGTGTGAAGTTTTTGCTATTGTTTCTGTATAGCTTGCACCACATGAACAGGTAAAGGTTTTTACACCTGTTGATGTGCATGTGGGTTGTTTTGTTACTTTTGAGCTGTAGGAATGAGTGTGTTCGAATTCGCATACAAAACCATCAATATAGGCACTTATTATTTCATAACCATCATCCCATTTTCCGGATGGGTACATTACTAAATAATCTTGATTACCATCATTATTTGGTTCTCCTGCCATCCAGTTTAAATAGGTCATTTTCTCTCCGTTTGAGAACTTCCATGTACCCTCATTTTGTGCATCCGAACCATCAATTCTGCAAGTTCCTACTTTAGCAACCAAACCTTTGACCACATCGTTTTCTCCGGCGGAAGTTATTCTTGCAAGATGTCCACCGTAAGATTCACATAAATCCTTTGCATACTGATACGAAACCTTACCTTTATACACTACATATCTATTTCCATTGTATGTTGTTTCTGCAACCTTTCCGTCAGGCGGGACAAGCACATCCGTACCAAAAGTAGCTGTATTACCTGCTGCATCATAAGCATAAATATGTGTTGAATACCATTCACTTTCGCCATTGTGCTCAGATTTATTTACTCTGAAAGAATATGTGTTACCGCTTTTTGTTCCGTCTCTCCAGAATAAATCATCTTGTCCGTTGAAGTGAGTCCAAGATGGAAATGCAACTCTTGTAACACCAACGTTATCCGTAACAGTACAAGTAACTGTGTAACCTGTTGAGTTATTGTCAACAATTTTTACATTTGAAATAACCGGCTTTTGAGTATCATTGTTTATTGAGGCATTAGGGTTATAATATTGGAATACCTGGTTTATGGATTTATATTTTGCATCACTTGTTGACAAAGTCCAGGTGCTGTTGCTTGCAGGATCAAGCACAAGATATGAACTTGATGATACTTTACCAATAAGAATAACATAGTGAGAACCTGATGCATAACCGGTTGTAAAATGAACAATAGGCGGGCTGTATTTTCCGTTACCGTTTATGTAATTATTCATACCGTTTGCAACTGACGGATTAGATGTTGTAGGTCCCCAACCTGTGAAATATGTTGTACCACTGTGAGCATCCAAAATAGCTTTAGGTGTCTTATTAACACCAACATAAGATAAAGCCATCGAAATACTTGCGGTGCCACATTCAATGCCGGCCTGACTTGCCCAACTTCCCCAATAATTCGAATTGAAATATGTACTTCCTCTTATTTGAGATATGTAACGAATTGTTCCCGTTGTTACACCCGACGAATATCCATATTCAACTTTAGGGTTCGGTGCATACGAGATTGTTGTTGCTGCTTGAATGGTTCCTACACTGACACACGAAACTAGCATCATCAATGCAAGAACGAAACTTAAAACTTTCCTTGCTTTTTTCATATAAAAACCTCCAAAATAATATATACAAACACATTTGCTTTGTATTTGCGTTATTATTATACGACAATAAAAATTAAAAGTCAACGCATTTTCGTATAATATTAACGATATAAAAAAGCAAGGAAGGATATAGGTACATCTGATGACAGTTCTCGAACGGATAGTGCAGCTCAGAGAAGAACGCGGTTGGAGCGAATACAGACTTTCAGAAGAGTCGGGTATTACACAGTCAACCATTTCAACATGGTTCCGCAAAAATGTAACTCCTACAGTAAGTTCAATTGAAAGTATCTGTAAAGCCTGCAACATAACCCTTTCTCAGTTTTTCAACTTTGACAATGAACCTGTAACACTCACTGACACGCAGAAAGAGCTGCTTGAAAACTGGAGCAGACTCACAACGGAACAACAACGGATTTTTCTTAAGTTATTAAAGAGCTTATAAAAAACAGTCACCGAAGATCAAATCGACGGCGACTGTTTTTCTATTATGGTAACGGACAACCAATGGTCGCCCCTACGTACTCCCTCCGTCTTCGTCTGCGACGAATCCACCTCCCTCGTCAGGGAGGCTTATACCCCTCTGTCATACTGCGTATGACATCTCCCCTTAAAAGGGGCGACAAGACTTGCCTTCTCGTCAGTTATTTTGCATTTTGAATTTTGCATTTTGCATTTAAAAGCCCGACGGGCCGACAGAAAAATTCTGCCGACCCGTGGGTTGAATTATATGAGGAATTGGAATTATTCTTCTGCATCCTTTTTAGCTTCTTCAATAACCTTCTGTGCAACGTTTGAGGGAGCGTCTTCGTATCTTGCAAATTCAAGTGTGAAGTGGCCTCTGCCTGCTGTTACTGAACGGAGGGTTGTTGAGAAATCGCCCATTTCTGCCATGGGAACTTCAGCAACCAGCTCCTGCATCTTGGGTTCATCAGCTGCGCCCATACCAAGCACACGGCCGCGGCGCTTTGTGATGTCGCCCATAATATCACCGAGGTTTGCGTCGGGCATATAAACCTTAAGCTCACCGATGGGTTCAAGAATAACGGGGCTAGCCTGAGCCATACCGTTCTTGAATGCAATCTTAGCTGCAGTCTTGAATGCCATTTCGTTTGAGTCAACGGGGTGGTATGAACCGTCGTAAAGAACAGCCTTAAGACCTACAACGGGATAGCCTGCAAGAGGTCCCTTGAGGATAGCTTCCTGAAGACCCTTTTCAACTGCGGGGAAGAAGTTCTTGGGAACTGAACCGCCCACAACTTCTGTTTCAAAGATAAGCTCGTCGCCTGTGTGGGGCTCAAATCGTACCCATACGTCACCGAACTGACCTGAACCGCCTGACTGCTTCTTATGACGGCCCTGAACCTGGCAGGACTTACGGATTGTTTCTCTGTAGGGAACCTTGGGAACCTTAAGGTCGATTTCAACGCCGTACTTTGTCTTGAGCTTTGAAACAACGATATCAAGATGCTGTTCGCCAAGACCTGCAAGAATCATTTCCTTTGTTTCGTCGTCTGAATAGAAGTGGATTGTGGGATCTTCGCCCATAATCTTACGGCAGCCTGAAGCAACCTTGTCTTCTTCGCCCTTCTTCTTAACAACAACTGCCATCTTGAGTGAGGGAGCGGGGAAGTCTACCGGTGCAAGCTTAACTACGTTCTTAGCTGAACAGATTGTGTCACCTGTTGCAAGACCTGAAAGCTTTGTGATAACGCCGATATCGCCAAGACTGATTTCAGGAATGTCTTCCTGCTTGATACCCTTAACGGCAACAAGCTTACCCATCTTCTGGCTTTCGCCTGTACGAGCATTGTAAGCAGGTGTGTCGGGAGTGATCTTACCTGAAAGAACCTTAACGAAGCTCATCTTACCAACGAAGGGGTCAGCGATTGTCTTGAAGCAGATTGCTGCAAGAGGTCCGTCAGCCTTGCATTCGATTTCGATAGGCTCGCCGTCTTCGGTTTCAGCCATTTCGGGCTTAGCCTTATCGGGTGAGGGTGCTGAGTAAACGATAGCGTCAAGAAGCATATCACAACCGTCTACCTTTGTAGCTGAAAGTGCGTATACGGGATAGATTTCACCGGTTTCAACGCCCTTTGTAAGACCGTCAATGATTTCTTCCTTTGTAAGTGATTCACCTTCAAAGAACTTTTCCATAAGAGCTTCGTCAACTGTTGCAACAGCTTCTTCAAGAGCAGCTCTCATAGCCTCGATGTTAGCATCTGAGGGGATATCGATTTCAACGGGTCTGCCGTTGGGATACTTATAAGCCTTGTTTGAGCAAAGGTTTACGAATGCTTCGCAAACAGGGCCGTTCATATAGGGAACAACAACGGGACAGAGCTTATTGCCCAGCTCGCTCTTGAGAGTTTCAAATGTTTTATAGAAGTCACGGTTTTCTGAGTCAACCTTTGTAACTGCGAAGAATTTAGCAATATTTCTTGCATCAGCAGCCTTGATTGCTTTTTCAAGACCAACGTCGATACCTGAGCCTGCTGAAGTTACGATAAGAGCGCAGTCTGCAGCACGCATTGTTTCAGCCATACCGCCTGCAAAGTCAAACTTACCGGGAGCGTCGAGAACGTTGATTTTTGTGTCTCTCCATTCAAGTGAGCACATTGCTGCTGAAATGGAGCACTTACGCTTCTTTTCTTCTGCGTCATAGTCCATGATAGTGTTGCCGTCTGCAACCTTACCAAGTCTGTCTGTAACACCTGCTACATAGAGCATTGCTTCTGCAAGAGCTGTTTTACCCTTACCTGTATGTCCGGCAATTGCCACGTTTCTGATGTTATTAACTGCGTATGTTTTCAATTCCAAAACCTCCTGTGACCTTATTTTCTTACAAGGTCTGAATATTCGTATCACGTCACGAAAATTTTCCGATTGACGATAACACGACTATTTTAGCACAAATTGAATAAAAAAACAACGGAATATTAAATAATTTTGTGCGTTATTTTTTGTTCAGTGTGTATAAAACGATACCGATTCAGCACAATAAAGCTCCGTGTGTATTACTTTTGCGACAAAAAAATAAAGCCCCTGCGGACCTAAGCAAAAATTAATGTAGAATGAATTTTTCTCTTAAAATTGAAATAACCCCCGGACCGATGTTTCTTTACACATCTTTTACGGTCGGGGGGTTATTTCACTGAACTCTTGATATCTAACATCTTTTTTAGTCCTCTCTTTCTACAGATTGTTTTTTGCCTTCGTTTTTTATTCATCTGACACTTTTGTTTTTGTTTTATTTTTTTAATCTATGTCATCGTGTCTGATGATTTTTTTCTGAAGGCTTTTTTGAGTCGGAACTTTCTTTTTTGTTTTTTATTTGTTTTTCAGTTCTCAGCTTCCTGACCGCCAGGTCGGATTTTAATTTGCTGTTTTTTGAACTTTATTTATTTTTGAAAGTTCCTTTTGGTTTTACCTGTACATTGGTATCACCTTTCCCTTTCTGTGACTACAGTATAGCACGAAAAACGCATAATTTCAATATGTAATGTTCCACAAACTTCAAGCCGCCTATTTATTCAATAGGGAGAATTTGGCTTTTATTTCTCAAAAGCCATTGACTTTGCCATTTGTTTTGTGGTATGATTGATTTGTTGAGCGGTTCAATTTTGAGCCGCTTTTTTATTTTTATAAAAACTTAACGGCTCTGCTGTGTGCAAAGCCGTTAAAAGTTTACCTCTTATCTTTCTTTTGTATCTACTTATAATTCAAATATTATCATTAAGCACCATATTGCTACAGAAATAACGATTCCTAACACTAAATACATCCATCTGTAAATTTTTCCTTTGTTGACAATGCAATTTATACATTCAAGAACAATAATTATACTAAACAGCGTCGATAAGATCATAAGCAATATAGTCATTAATGCACCATCCATTTTAAACACCTCACCAATAAGCAAAACCCCTTACAACAGGATCATTATAATCGTATCTGGCTTCTCCGGTAAAATTTAAGCCAAAGTCATCTCTCGATAAATCTAAAGAAATATCCGGTTTCAAAACTTGATGAAAATATCCTCCTGTCAATGTGACAGCACCGTCATCATCACTAGGTATTGTTTGCCTTTTAATTTTTACTTGAAAAATTCCTGCATGCTGATCCACTCTATATGTTTTTGAATTTTTCTCAAAGCTTCTAACAATATCAAATTTATTCTGAAAACCCGTATCTTCCGTATAACCTGTATAAGCTTCATCACCAGCTAATACATTAGTAATATAATCGGTGTCCTCATAGTCATGACTCAAGCCACCCCATGTTATTCTATGACCCGACGGCATATACATAAAGCCCACATCCCGTCCATCGGTGTCAAAATCATCACTCCAAGTAAGAGCTACAATATCTGTCAGAGTGAACATTGGTTGGAATTGCCACACCCAAACATAATTAAAAGTCATTTCAATCCCTGTAGTTGTATATGTAATGTTTTCAGCTAAAATATCAGAACTGAAGTTCTTTAGTTCATCGACTGCTCTCGTTTGATTAATTAAAACCTTTCCAGAGTCTCTTTCTATATTAACATTTTTTCTTATTTCAGCAATACATTCATCAGCAATTTTTTCTATTTGTTTTGCAGAATAAAGCTTTCTTTCTGCAATATTTTTGTCACTAATTATTTTCTTTACCATATCACGATCGTTTAATAAAAGAGACATCTCTTCAAAATCATCTTTGGTCATAATTATGTTTCCTAATGTATCTTTTTTATAACTTATCTGATAATCTTCTGTCAAAATTGCATACTGAGGATTTTCAAATTCTATTTTAACAGGAAAATCCTTCTTTTCTATCTGCGTGCTTTTATTCTCTTCAGCAAAAGTAGAAGCACTTATACCAAATACAAATAAAGTCGATATCATAACTACGAATAAACGCTTTGCAATTCTCATTTGTTTCCTCCTATTTTTTAATACTGATTAATTTTTTTCAGATACTACTTTCCACATTGGTATCGCCTCTTTCTATTTTGTGCTTTTAATATATATCAAAATATATTCTATGTCAATCTATTTTTATAATATTTAATTTATTGAAATATTTTATAATGTTTTAATTACCCGGTATTGTAAAAAAAGATACGCACCCCAAAAAGCATCTAACTTTTGGAGAGCATATCACAAACTCATAGTATTTTGTTCAACATGTTTTTCACAATTGCTAATTATTTATCTTTCTGTTCTTTCTTCTTTACATTGTCTCTTTTTGCCTTTTGGTCGCACAGAACATCAAGCCTTTTGATTACTATAGTAAAACCGGTGATAACTACAGCTGTGAGACCCAAGGCTATACACATAATCAGTTGCGTTGCTTCATACTCAGAAAAATTCGGGATAAGACCCAGCCATGCAACAAAAAGGAAAATTGCTATAAATAATATTGATATCATACGTTTCTCCTCTTAAATTCTTTATTTATACAATTTAATTATATTACACAACACTTTCCTTGTCAATGCAACAGTTGATAACATCCGTGTCAACAAACCAACCCTGGAACCGTTACGATTCCGGGGTTTATTGCTGTTAAGTTTTTATCAGTCAGCGTTTTCCTCTTCAATTTTATCAATAACTTCCTGAGGAACTGCTTCGCCGTGCTTAACGAACATAATAAGGATAATTGCAAGAGCGAACATTATGGGGCTGTAATAGAACAGTGACATATAGGTTCCTGCAAACATTCTGATAAAGCCGTATACGATGGGTGAAGCGATCTGAGCTGAGAATGTAGCTGTGTAGTAGTAGCCTGTGAATGTACCAACCTTTTCAACACCGCCGATTTCAAGTACAAGGGGAAGGGTGTTAACGGTGATGAACATATTAGCTGCACCGCCGAGAATAAGAACGGGATAAATGAGAACACGGAGAATTGCTGTCACGCTGTCAACTGTGTCAACAATTGCACCGAGAGCTACTTCAAATGTAGCAGCTTCTGTGCCGAGAACGTCATTTGCAACACCGATGATGTCCTCGTAAACACCTTCGCCGAGAGTTTCAACAAGGTGAGCTTCGTATGTTTCGTAGTAAGCTTCTGTGCCTTCTGCAGCTTCGCCGGTCTTATAAGCGAGATAGCCTTCAATGCTGAGAACCTCGTTATCTGCGAGAGTTCTGCCTTCTTCCTGAGCAGCAGCTGAAAGGTCAGCGTTATATGCGTTGATGTTTTCGTCAATTGCAATATATGCATTGTTAACTGATACATAGTTGCTGATTGAAAGGTTCTTGCCGCCAAGCATACCAAGGAACACACCGAAGAATACGATGAATGCTACAAGGAATACTGCAAGACCTGCAATAATTGTCTTCTTTCTGCCGAACTTTGAACCGAACTTACCTGCAGGAATAGCTGCAACACCTGAGCAAACTGCAAAGATAAGCATAATAACAGTTGCCTCAGAGGTAATCATATGAAGGATTTCCTGAGCAAAGAGTGAGAAGAAGGTTGTAATTGCGTTTGATGCGCAGAAGAGGAAGAAGAGAGTACCGAGCATAAAGATAAGACTCTTTCTTTCGCCCTTTGTAAGCTTCATAGCCTTAAGCTCAGCCTTCTTCTGCTTAGCAGCTTCCTTCTGAGCCTTCTTAAGAGCCTTAGCGTCTGCATACTGGTTAGCGTCGCCCTTAAGCTTGATGCTTGTGTCCTCTTCCTTAACGAAGAAGAGAAGAACCAGCATACCAACGATCATAACAAGTGAACCTACGATAAATACATAGGGGAATGAAACTGTTTCGTCAGCCTTGATTTCAGCCTTGCTGTAGCCTGCAAAGAGTGTGCAGAGTGCAATACCGATTGTACCTGCAACCATACCTACTGCTGAACCGATACCGCCCATAAGGTTGATGATTGCGTTACCCTCTGAACGGAGCTCGGGAGGTGTAAGGTCAGGCATAAGAGCTACAACGGGAGCTCTCCAGAGTGACATTGAGAATACGAAAAGGATAACTGTAATCATTGTAAGGGGAAGCTGGAGGCTGCCGCTTGTGTTAAGTGCAACAACAGGAATAAGCGCAAAGAGAACAGCTGAAACAGGTGCACATGAAACAATAAAGGGGCGGCGTTTACCGAGCTTTGAGTGACAGTTGTCTGAAAGCTTACCAAAGGTAGGCTGGAAGATAACACCGAAGATATTATCGAAGGTCATGATGATACCGATGAAAAGAGGCACCAATGAAAAACCGCCTGAAGCTGAAACTGTGCTCTGGCCCTGAGCTTCAGCAAATTCGCCGATCCAGGGAATCATACTTGCAAGCTTAGCACTGAGGTTTGTTACAAGATCGCTTTCGGAAAGTATCTTGTTGAGAATCTTTGTGATGTACGGGTCATAAATTGCCCATGCTATTGAAGTGGCCAAAAAACCGAAACCGGTTAAAATGGTCTTTTTGACATTCAGCTTTTGTTTCTTTTCTGCCATGTCAAAGCTCCTTTCTTTTTCTTTATGCAGTATTATTATTTCCAATACCTGCTCAAGTTACTATTATAATCTTTTCTTTATCAAAAAGCAATTGATAAGATATAAAAATATAACCAAAGTTTTTGGTCAATTTGTACGGAAACGCTTTTTCATTATATATTACCGAAAAGCAAACCGCCGGAGATTTCTCCCCGACGGTAAATAAGCTTTATTGAATTAATAATGAGCCGCACCGCATTCGCATACGGGATTCATTTTAAACAGCTTCCAGAAGAACTTAACTATCTTCCAGATGATATTCTTAACGAACCAGTTATTGCTGTGGCAAAGGTGGTCACAGTTTGCTGAAGGATCTTCGGGTTCCGCAGGCTTTTCGAATTCGTGTCCGCAGCCGTTATCACACTTGTAGTCACCGTCAGCATCTTTATGAGTGAGAGCTGCAATAGCCTTTTCGTCTGTTGCACCGCAGCCGTGGTCACAGGTTGCAACTTCCTTACCTGCCTTGCCGCACTCGGCTTCTTCAGTTACTTCATACTTTGTGAAGGAGTGAGTGAGAGCATCAACTGTTGTTGTGTCTCTGTCAAGCTCTTCGCCGCAAAGTTCACAGTAAACAACAAGGTCATAGCTACCTGCCTTTTCGCACTCAACAGCAACTTCATTTTCAACTACTGCTGTGCGAGGCTCGTGTACGAGAGCAGGGATTTCCTTTTCATCTGTTGCACCGCAACCGTGGTCACAAGCTGCTACTTCCTTACCTTCTACACCGCACTTTGCTTCTTCGGTCACTTCGTACTTTGTGAAGGAGTGAGTGAGAGCTGAATTTTCAACCTCTCTTGTAACTGTTTCACCGCAAAGAGTACAAACTGCTGATTCGACGGCATTCTTTCCACACTTTGCTTCTTCGGTTATTTCAAACTTGAGACCATTGTGTGTGCCGTTGAGACAGTTTTCAGCTTCGGCAAAGATAGCTTCCATTTCTGCTTCGATTTCTGCAAGAGCATCCTTGTTTTCTGCAACTGAACCCGTGAGAGCTTCTGCTCTTTCATACAGTTCATCAAACTTATCAGCGAACTTTTCGTCAACCTTTTCTGCTATTTCAGCAAGAGCCTCTTCACCGTACTTTTCAGCAAGCTCATTATTGAGAGCATCATTGATTTTTACGATTTCTTCAAGACCGTTAACCTTAACTGCTGAGCCGTCTTCGATACCTGCATCAAGCTCTGTTTCGTAATCTTCGAGAGCCTTTTCAAGCTCTGCAAGGTCAGCTGCAGATGTATTTCCGTCAGCCTTCATCTCTTCAAGCTCTGCCTTGATTTCTTCAAGACCTGCCTTTGCTTCGTCGGTAAGATTTTCGTCAGCGAACTTTTCTTCGATTTTTTTGATAACTTCATCAATATATGTGTAGTCAGCCTTGAGTGCTGCACCGTCAGCGGTGATGACAACCTTATAGGTGTACTCTGCACCTTCCGCAAATGTCACAGCCTTGTTCATCTTGACTTCCCGAACACTTCCGTCGCTCAGAGTGATCTTGATGAAATTACCGCCTGCCGCATAAGCATCGGGAGATACAAAGGCGGTGAATTGGCCGTCATTCAGATAAGAGTTGATCCAGAGATCATGACCCTCTTCCCAAGCTATGTTTATTCTTTCCAAAGTGTCTTCATCAAAGAACACATACTGCGTGAGCGTGTATACCTCAGCTTTGCTGATGGTAACACCTTCGGCAGCTTCATAATTCACCGTAACCTTTGCCATGCGGTGCTTGAGGTTAAAGGTAATTGTATCGGTTGTGGGATTGCCCGACCAAATAGCATCCAAACGGTCGTTTTTGCGAAGAGTTTCGGGTGTGGCTTGGTCTTCATCAACATACCATGTATCCAAAACATAACCGGTATCGGGGTAGATCACCACCAATTTGTGCTCGCCGGTGCCATCCCAATAGAGGGTCCTATCGGGTGTCCAGGTAACCGTACCATCCCCGGCAACCGTTGCGGTAAAGGCATATTCCTCCCACTCATTATCGCCAGAAACCCGGCAGAAGTAGAGCGTGTCGCCTGTTTTCCATTCATAATCCCCGGCATCGAAGCTGACCACGATCTCCATCGCGCCACAAGCAGTGCAGACATGGTTTTCGATGGCGTGGGCGTCATTATCCACCACAGCACCGCAGGCAGTACAAGTCGCATCATGCGTGCCGTCGCCGTTGTCGGTGTAGGTGTAGCTATGATTTGTCGTGCCGTCAGTGCAAGTAAACGTGATGGACTTGAAGGTATAGCTCAAGTCATCTCTTACCTGCCAGGTAGCTGTGCCGTCATCATTGAAGGTCACTTGATCCTTCTTATCAATGTTCAGCACCAAGTCAACCTTACCGGAATAGTTCTGCGATTTTATGTTGAAATGATTACTGCCATTGAAGGTGATGTTGCCCTCAGCGGTCAGCTCCAGCGGGAAGGGCGTAGGATTATTTTCGGGCTTAAATTTTGCTCCAATCAGCAATCCGTTCTGTTCAATGGTCGTCACCTTCGGGAATTTGGCAGAGGACAAGGTCCAGGTACCGCTGAACATATCAGTGGGGATCGTCGTCAATTCGGGAAATTCTACTGATGTAAGTGCTGTATAACCCAACGCCTGTGCTCCAATAGTCTGCGCCTTGGGAGCTGAGACTGTAACCAGATTTTCACAAAAATAAAATGCCTGAGCACCAATTTCTGTCGCATCGGGGAGATTGATAGATGCCAATTGGGTAACGAGTTCCTGATCTACAATTTCTCCGGCTTCATCATATATGTCGCAGGGACCAAAAGCAACACCGTCCCAGTTTGTAGTACCGGGAATCGAAGTCACACCCTTGAGGGTGAGGTTGATACTTCCGTCGGCAACGCCCTCGGTGTCGCAGATGGCACGGCGGATGGCGGTGATCATCCCGGCTTCTGCATCGGCAGGAAGCTCCACCGTAAAGGTTCTGCTGCCAGTTTCCAGAATTGCGGTTACTGCCTGATTCAGCGTTGCTGCATCGGCTGCATAGTAGGTGTTCGTGCCATCG
>JBGVGM010000020.1:0-9260 GCA_045121655.1 Acutalibacteraceae bacterium
TACAGCGAAGTTTTGAAACTGCGTTATACATAGCAGTTTCAAAGCCGAAACGAGCATAATAGGAATAAAGTCCATCGTTTGCAGGAACAAGAGAAATAAAGTCAATTTTATTTTTAAATTCACTCAGAGCTTCATTTATAAGAAAGCTCATATAGCCCTTTTTTCTGCACTCTTCATAAGTTGCAGCAGCATAAAGATACTTCCCTTTAAAAAGCTTTTCTCCCACCTTGATTTCACAAGGAAGAAGGTAAAATGCAGAAACTATTTTTCCGTTTTCCTCAACTGCATAGCAGTCAAAAACACAAAGGTAAGGCAGAATGAGCTTTATATATTCCTCATCGTCACCGAAAACCGTATTCCACAGCTTTATAAGGTCACTTTGAACCCGTGTGCTGTTTTTCTGTGAAGTAGTCAGTCGCATTTTATATAAGAGCTGCCTCGTATTCCTCAATCAGAAATTCAGGATTGTACGAAAGCTTTGCCTTTCTGAGATTTTCTGAGCCAACATCGTCTTCTCTGTTGATGTAGCGGTAAGACGAAAGCTCATTTTTAACAAACTCACGGTTGATTATGGGGTAAGCTCCCCTGATTCCCGGGTAAGCTTTTTCAAAATGAACACAAAACATATCCTCTGTAAGCTCCTCACCCATTGCATAAGCTATAACCTCACCGTCAATTCTGATAAGTCCGCCTCTGTATTCAAGGGCATCGAAATTATCGGCAACCTTTCTGATGATTTTAAGCTCATCTTCAAGGTCGGTTTTATCTGTGTGAGTGCTCTGGTAAAGCCAGTTTTCGCTCATTTCAACACATTCGTGAACATTTTCACCGTTCATGGTTTCATATATCCAGTTATATGTTTTCTCAAAAAATGAGATGTGATTTCTTTTAGGCTGATACTTTTTACCCCTAAGGATTATAAGATCCTCTGAATTATACACATAATCCATACCGTCTCTGTCCTGTTCAATAATGAACTTCCCGGGAAATTCAGTTTCAAGAAAAGCTTTGGCTTCTTCGTTGACTGCAAAAAGGCGGCATTTCATTGAATCGTTTTCAGCGTCAGCCATAATATACTCTATAGCCTTTTTCTTGTCTCCGTCCCCCAAGGGGAAGCAGTAACTGCTCTCACCGCCGATAATGCACTTGCTGATGAAACAGCCATCATATCTTGCAACGTAAATAGGAAACTTGGCTGTGTAAGAAAAAATGTTTCCGAAGCTGTATTCGCAGGCGAGCCGCTTTTCTCTTTTGAAAATTTCCTTAATCCACTCTTTATCCTCAAGAGTTACACTGTGAAACTGAAGCATCTCAGAGAATCTCCTTTTTTACGCAGTCGTAAACCTTCTGCGATATGTATTCGAAGCTGAAAGGCTCCATATTCTCTCCACAGAGAATCACGTTCCAAGAAAGCTTTTTGCTTGCATATGCGGCAGCCTTATGACACGCCCTGAGATACTCAACATCTCTTTCGTGAACGTCTTTTTTGCCGCTGTCACCCTGATAACGCTTCATAAGAAGCTTCTGTGAAATTTCAACGGGCATATCAAGGAAAATTACACAGTCAGGCTCAGGAATACCCATTTTCTTATATTCAAACTCAAAAAGCCACTCTAAATAATTATCCCAATCATCTTCACTGAGCTTTGTCATCTGATGTGATGCGTTTGAAGTGGTGTATCTGTTGGCAACAATGATTTTATCGCTTTCGTATTCCTTCTGCCAATGCTTTTTAAAACTGGCGTATCTGTCAACAGCATAGAAGGTTGAAGCTGCGTAAGCGTTTACGTCAGAGGGCTTGTCCCCCAGTTCACCGCCAAGGTACATCTTCACAAGAGTGCTTGACGGGTCGCTGTAATAAGGCAAGTCAAGCTTAAAGGTTTCATAGCCTTCATTCTCAAGTCTTTCCTGAAGAAGCTTTGACTGGGTGTCCTTACCGCTTGCGTCAAGTCCTTCAATAACAACAATCTTTCCCATTGTCTTTACCTCAGTATGTGAGAATGGCAGCAAAAAGCACTACATCGCCTTCTGCTTCACGGTTTGCAATTGAATGAGTTTCACCTGAAAGGCAGATACAGCTATCGCCTGCACCCAGAATTTCGGTTTTTCCGTTATCATCGTAGGTAGCTGTACCCTTGATGATATAGAACACTTCTTCCTCGTTTTCGTGAACATGAGCGCCTATTGAACAGCCCGGCTCAAGAGTGATTGTTCCGAGAAGTCTTGCACTGCCCTTGTATTCGCCTTTTTCAAGTACGTTGCAGATTGAAACGACTCCGTCTCCACCTCGCATATTCTCTCTTTTTTCTGTATTCATTTCGCTGTTACGTTTAATCATTTTTTCACAACCTTAAAAAATTTTACATTCTTTGTAATTATACCAAGTTTATATATATTTATCAATGTTTTTCAGCAAAAAAATATATTAAAATCTGAAAGTTTTTCTTAAATTATTATTACAATAGCCCTTAAAACAAAGATTCACATTTACCTTATTGACAAAAAGCCTCGGTGAAGGTAAAATTATGAAGATTAAAGCTTTTTGAAAGGAAGTGCAAAAATGCTTAAAAGCGGCGCTTTTGTAATCGGCGTAACCAACTGCGATGAGGAGGTTTGTGCAGCCTCAGGCAGAATTTCTACCCAAAGCGGAACTGCTCTTGAAATCTTTGAGCGATCACACGATAAAATTAAAAATGCAAATCTCATAAACAAGGTGACAAAATCAGGACACACCTCAACAATTGAACACATTTTCTTCAACCTTGCTTTTGAAAACGTTTCCGTTGTTGTTGAACAGTTTATGATTGAATTCAGACTCGCTTCTTTTACGGTTAAATCACGCCGTTACGTTGACTTCAGCTCATGCGGTTACCTTGTTCCCGAATTTGAATCAAAGATGCACGAAGAAAAATACAAAGAGACTATGGACGGCCTTTTTGCCGCTTATACCCACCTTACCGAAAACGGTATTCCCAAGGAAGATGCTCGCTTTGTTCTGCCCTACTGCTTTTACAGCAACTTTTTCTGCTCTCTTGGCGGCAGAGAGCTTGTTAATGTTCTCACTGCCATGATTTACGGAAGAGGCAGAAAGGTAAAGGAAATTTATAATATCGGACTCAGTCTTCTTGAAGAGTGCAGAAAAATTGCTCCCGGAATTTTCACAGATTTTGAACAGAGAGCCACTAAATATAGCGACGAATATGGTTTTTTTCTGGATTTCAGCAATGAAAGCAAGAAAAGCAGCGGTGAAATATGTGAAATACTTTCATATTCCACTGACGGTGAAATGAACATCGCAAAAACTGCGGTTATAGAAAAATATAACGTTACAACCGCTGAGGCGGAAAGAGTCCTCAGCGATGAAGAAAACCTTAAGGCAGTTCTTTCTTCGGTAGTACGTTCAAAAAGACCCAGAGCACTTGAAGGATTCAACTGTACAGTACGTTTTAACGGTGTTTCTCTTGCTTGTCTCACCCACTTCACAAGACACAGAATGCAGAATATCTGCATACCAAATCTAATAACCACAAGCAGGGAGAATTATATCATTCCCGAAACCGTTAAGGCTGATAAAGAGCTTCTTAAAGTTTACTGTTCAGCCTTCGAAAATATGAAAAATCTTTACAGTGAACTCAAAGAATACGGCTATGATGACAATGTGCTTATTTACTGTGTTCTCAGTGGTAACACGCTCGATATTGTTACTACTATGAACGCACGTGAAATGCTTCTCTTCTTCAAGCTCAGAAGCTGCACAAGAGCTCAGTGGGAAATTCAGGATTTTGCAAATGACTTCCTCAGAAAGCTGAGAAAAATCTCACCTGCTCTCTTCTCACTCTACGGCCCTAGCTGCTACACTACGGGAGTTTGTCCTGAAGGAAAGCTCACTTGCGGAAGAGCAGCTGAAATCAAGGAAAAGTTCAGAAATATGTAAGCTTACGGCTGTCCGCTGCGGTGTGACAGCCTTCATTATTTATGCGGTGCTTTCACTTGAAAGGGGCGCCGATAACCCCGCGAAGAAAATCTTCACGGGGTTCACCGAAGGCACCTGATTCCCAACGAATCCGGTGCCTTCGGTGTATCCGATTTCCCACCAAGGGAAATCGGATAATCGGCGCCTCCTGCCTTACTGTCACCGCCTTTTAAAGGTGAAAAAGCTGTCACACATCAAAGCAGAATCGGCTGCAGCTGCTTTCCGCTTAATGCAGATAAAGCAGCCTCATAGGTTTTCTCAAAATCGCAGACTACAGAAAAAGGCTTACTTTCGGGACTGTCCTGCTTCATCGGTATGAAATAGTAATGCTTTCTGTTTAAAAGTCTGCCTATATTTTCAGCTGCAGAGCTCAATGCATCATTTGTAGAAACGCCAATAAGTACACCGCGTTCATTCCGGAGGTGGGATTTCACTGCAAGAGTAACAGGTGTATCGTATATTCCGTTTGACAGCTTTGAAAGAGTGTTCCCCGTACAGGGCGACACAATGAGTAAATCAAACATTTTCTTCGGCCCTACAGGTTCTGCCGAAGTAATCGAATCAATTACCTTATGCCCTGTAAGCTCCTCTGCTCTTTTTACGAAATACTCGGCCTGACCGAATCGGGTATCTGTATTTTTAGCGTTATATGACATAATCGGGTACACATCGACACCTTTAGTTATGAGATATTCTATCTGTGCAAACGTCTTTCCAAAGGTGCAGAATGAACCCGTAATCGCGTATCCGAAACGAAGTTTATCCATGATTTCTCTCCTTTCACAGATATTTAAGTATATATTCTTTCATAATAACAGCTGACGAAACAGGAAAGAATCTACCCGGTAAGGAACTACCTGAAACATAGCTGATTCCTTTTTGTAAAACAAGCTCCTTTTCAGCGCCGAAGGGTGAAGACGCAAGCTCAAAATAAGTGCATTTTTCAGCCGTTGAAAGCAGTTTTTCGTCAAAAATTCTGACGGGAATTGTGTTAAAAATAAAGTCATACTGTCTGAGGTCTTTCAAACTGCTTAGAATAACCGGCACATAACCTTTCATTTCCGCTTGCTTTAACTGTATTTCGTTTCTCGCTGCTGTGTATACCTTCATGTGCATTTTATAAAGAATATCGCAAAGAAACTCAGAGATTCGTCCGTAGCCGGTAACGAGAACTTTTTTATTAAAAAGAGTTTCTGTTGTATTTTCTAAAAGCAGTCTCAAAGCACCCTCTGCCGTCAAGTAAGCGTTTTTAAGCTGAAATGCCTCATTTAGAAGAAAATCGTGGTGCTCGATCCCCTCTTCATCCATATAAGCTCTGTCTTCTTTTGAAAAACCGCCGCCGAAAACAACATACCCATCCGAAAGGCTCATCATTACCTTTGACTTATCAATTCTGAAGCCGTTATTATCCGAATAGATGTTCTTTTTATCTTTAGTGATGGGTATTGGAAACACCACAACCTTACTGCTTTTAATATTGCTAAGAAGCTCTTTTTCCGAGCCGCTATTTAAATAAACAGTTTTCACTGCAGTGCCTTCAAATAATTCTGCGAGGATTTTTTGTCTGTTATCTCCGCCCAAAATCAGAATTGTATCTTCCTTTTTCATCACTTTCCCTCCTTATATAACATCATATGAAATTAATAATTATTTGTTAATTTCATTTTTAGTGTTTACTAATTCGTTATTTTGCAATATAATGTATGAGGTAACATTTGTCATATCAATAGAATTAAAAGAGGTGTTCTTTTATGTATAAAATAGACGAACTGCTTAAAACAGTTAAAACAATACATTTTATTGGCATCGGTGGTTCAGGCATGTGCCCTATTGCGGAGATTCTTCACACTTGGGGCTACACCGTTAAAGGATCAGACAACAATCCAGGTGACAACATTGACAAGCTCCGTTCACTCGGTATGGAGGTAATTCTCGGGCAAAGGGCTGAAAACATCAAGGGCTCTGACATGATTATTTACACTGCCGCAATTCTGAAGGATAACCCCGAACTTATTGCCGCCAAAGAAAGCGGTATACCATGCTTTGAACGAGCTGACATTTTCGGTGCAATTACAAGAAGATTTTCCGACTGTATTGCAGTTTGCGGTACTCACGGTAAAACAACCGTTACATCTATGCTCACTCAGATTACCGTTATGGCTGAAAAAGACCCAACTGCTCTTATCGGCGGCAGACTTCCTCTTATTGACAGCCACGGCAGAGTTGGTAAAAGTGAAACTATGGTGTGCGAGGCATGTGAATACTGCGACCATTACCACACTCTTTCTCCCGATGTGGCAGTTATTCTCAACGTTGACGAGGACCACCTTGAGTACTTCAAAAACCTTGACAATATAATAAAGTCCTTCAATAAATTTGCCTCAATGACTACAAAGGCTGTTATCTATAACGGTGACGATGCCAACACAGTAAAGTCCGTTGAAGGCATTGACAGAAAGAAAATTACCTTTGGCTTCAGACAGTGCAATGATTACTACCCGGCTGCAATCACATACAACCGTGGCTCCTTTGCAGAATTTGACATTATGAGCAAAGGCGAAAAACTTACTCACGTTGCTCTCAGCATCCCCGGTGAACACAACATTCTCAATTCCCTTGCGGCTTTTGCTGCTGCCGTTCATGCAGGTTGTACATACGAGCAATGCAAAGACGGAATTGAAGCATTTTCAGGTGCAGGCAGACGTTTTGAAGTCCTTGGTGAATACAAGGGCATTACAATTGCCGACGACTACGCTCACCACCCCCAGGAGCTTGAGGTTACTCTCAATGCTGTTATGAAAATGGGCTACAATAATGTATGGGCAGTTTTTCAGCCTTTTACATATTCAAGAACTGCTATTCTTCTTGAGGATTTCGCACGAGTGCTTCAGATTCCCGACAAGTGTGTAATGACAGAGATTATGGGTTCACGTGAAGTAAACACATACGGCATTTACACTAAGGATTTGGCTGATAAAATTCCCGGCAGTGTGTGGTTCAACACCTTTGACGAGGTTGTAAATTACGTGCTCGAAAACGCTGAAAGCGGTGACCTTGTAATCACTCTAGGTTGCGGTGACATTTACAAGGCTGCCAAAATGATGGTCGAAAAGCTAAAAAAATAACATTTATTACCAATAATTAAAACGCATTTACTGCCCATACTATTTTTAGCGAGGTAGTAAATGCGTTTGCTGCTGCCTTGCAATTAAAGACGGTGCAGGGCAGCAGCTTTTCACTGTCGTATATATAAAATCTCCCCTGCTGTGCATCAGCAAGGGAGATTATTTTATTATTCAAAGCCTTCAAAGGTCACATTATTCTTTTTGATAACGTCCTCGTTGCTTATCACGGCACCTGTTGACGGAAGGCTCTTTGCCTTATAACGTGAGGGACGTGTGAATTCACCTTCGTTATAATCACGAAGAACATAAATTTTCTGATTTTTTTTGAGTGTAATACAAGCCACACCCTGAGTGTCCTTCATAGCCTTAGGAAGAATGATTGAGGTATCGACAAGAAGACATCTGCCGCCTGTTGTTTCAATTACAATATTCTTGTCCTCAGGAAGATACATAATCTTTGAAAGACCCGACTTATCAGAATAAGCCTTTATGAGCTTTTTACGGTTAGTCTTTGTGGCATAGGAGGAAAGGTTAACCTTGGCAACCTTACCGTTTTCAAAAAGGAACAGCATAAAGCCCTTGTAATCGTCAGTTACAACCATAAATATTGCGTTTTCACCCTCGTCCATCTGAAGCTTTGAGGGAATATATTCACCGAGAACGCTTGCCTTTGAATCAGCAAAATCGCTGATTCGTGACTTATAAACCTGACACTTATCGGTAAAGAACAGCAACTCTTTTGCGTTGCTTGTTTCTTCACTTATGATAATCTCATCGTTTTCCTTAAGCTTATGGTCACCGCCCATGCGAAGTGAAAGCGGAGTAATTTTCTTGAAATAGCCCTCTTTTGTAAAGAATACATTTACTGGATAGTCAGGCACCTCAGGCTCATTCATTTCGTCCTCAACCTCAGAGAAATCAAGAATCTGAGACTTTCTTTCCTGACCATATTTCTTGATTACATCACCCAGCTCGCCGATAATAATCTTTCTGATTTTCGCCTTTGAAGAGAGAATATCCTTCATTTCAGCAATTGTCTTTTCAAGGTTTTCGATATCCTTAAGACGCTTTAAAATGTACTCTCTGTTAAGGTGACGCAGCTTGATTTCAGCCACGTATTCAGCCTGAATTTCGTCAATTGAAAAGCCTTTCATAAGGTTAGGGATAACCTCAGCTTCCTCTTCGGTGTTTCTGATAATAGCAATAGCCTTATCGATATCGAGGAGAATCTTTTCAAGGCCGCGGAGAAGATGAAGCTTATCCTCAGCCTTTGAAAGGTCGAAGCTCACTCTTCTGTGAACGCATCTGCCTCTGAAGCGTATCCATTCAATAATAAGGTCTCTTACACCGAGAACTCTGGGATAACCGTCAATAAGAACGTTGAAGTTACATGAGAAGCTATCCTCAAGCGGTGTCATTTTGTAAAGCTTTGTCATAAGCTTATCGGGGTCAGTACCGCGTTTTAAGTCGATAGTAATTTTAAGACCCTCTTTGTCGGTTTCGTCACGCACATCGGTGATTTCTTTGACTGAGCCTGCTTTAACTCTTTCGATAATTTTATCAATAATCGCTTCTGCCGTTGTTGTGGGTGGAATCTGCTTGATATCAATACAGTTGAAATCCTTGTCATAGGTATAGTTTGCTCTTACTTTGATTCCGCCTCTGCCGGTACGGTAGATTTCTTCCATCTCCTCTTTATTGTAGAGGATTGTTCCGCCGCCGATAAAATCAGGAGCAGGCATAGTTTCAATGCAGTTGTGGTTCTGGTCCTTTATAAGCTCAATTGTTGTTTCACAAAGCTCTTTAAGGTTAAAAGAGCAGATTGAAGAAGCCATACCAACGGCAATACCTAAATTTACGTTAGCAAGAATTGATGGAAAGGTTACGGGAAGAAGCACAGGTTCCTTCATTGAGCTGTCGTAGTTATCAACAAAGTCGATTGTGTTCTTGTCAATATCTCTGAAAAGCTCGTTACATATACTTTCAAGCTTAGCCTCGGTATATCGGGGCGCAGCGTAGTGCATATCTCTTGAATAAGCCTTACCGAAGTTACCCTTTGAGTCAACAAAGGGATTTAAAAGAGCCTCGTTACCTCTTGAAAGACGCACCATTGTTTCGTAAATTGCAGCATCTCCGTGGGGATTAAGACGCATAGTCTGACC
>JBGVGM010000021.1:0-3741 GCA_045121655.1 Acutalibacteraceae bacterium
TCTCTGTTTTGAAGAGAACGCAGAATATTTTGTTTCATACCGCAGTCTATTGCTACAACATGGTACTTTTTATTTTCCGTAGGAAAATATCCTGTTTTTGGTCTGCTTACTTTTGAAACAGCGTCTTTTGGTATTTCAGTAGAGTTTAGTATTTCAAGCCCTTGCTGGAGTGTTGTACCTATTCCTGTAATCAGCACCTTACGACTTCCTAAATCACGGATAGAGCGTGTAATTTGTCTTGTATCAACTCCGTATATACCGGGAATATGGTATTTTTTCATTGTTTGAGACAAGCTCTCAACACTTCGGAAATTTGAAGGTTCATCATTATATTCACGAACAATGAGTGCTCCGATTGTTGGTGTTTTCGTTTCAAAATCATCTTCACAGATTCCATAATTTCCAATCAAAGGATAGGTCATAACAACAGCCTGATAGGTGTATGACGGATCTGATACAATTTCCTGATAACCTACCATTGAAGTATTGAAAACAATTTCACATACTTTATCTGACAAGTCACCAAAAGCAAACCCCTCATATTCGCTTCCGTCCTCTAAAATTATTTTTCTGTTATATTTTTCTGCCATGGTGAACCCTCGCTTCTTAAATTTATTTTAAAGTGAAATAAAACTGTTCAGATTGCCGCTTTGCAGTGAGCGGTGCCGTACAAGTGTACTGCCCCGAGCAAAAAGTGGTGAGATGGGCAGTTTTATTCAGCTTTAGACTCGGATATTTTTTGTTCAAATCGATTCTTTGGTATGTTTGTCATAACCGGAGTTGGATATTCACCATCAAAACAAGCACTGCAATAATCTGTGCTTTCAATCAAATCTCCGAGTTTTTCTTTTGGCAAATATCCCAGGCTGTCTGCACCAATCATTTCGGCTATTTCCGGAATTGTATATTTACAGGCTATCAGATGTTCTTCGGAATCTATATCCGTTCCGTAATAGCACGGATGGAGAAACGGCGGAGCGGAAATCCTCATGTGTATCTCTTTCGCTCCTGCATCTCGAAGAAGCTTTACTATTCTTCCGCTTGTAGTACCTCTTACAATAGAATCATCGACCAAAACAACTCGCTTTCCCGACACAGTTTCTTCAACTGCACTCAGCTTTATTTTAACTTGGTCAACTCTTGTTTCCTGTCCCGGCGAGATGAAAGTTCTGCCGACATATTTATTCTTTATAAGACCGATACCATACGGAATTCCTGATTTTTCAGAAAAACCTAATGCTGCATCCAACCCCGAATCAGGAACACCAATTACAACATCCGCATCCACAGGATGACACTCAGCTAAGATATGTCCGGCTTTCTTTCGTGCTTTGTGAACTGATACGCCGTCTATCTTGGAATCCGGCCTTGCAAAATAAATATATTCAAAAATACAGGTCTTCTTTGTTTTTGTACTGCAATGCTCTTTTCGGGACACTATACCGCTTTTTGAAAACACAAGAATTTCTCCGGGCAACAAATCTCTGATAAATTCTGCACCGACAGCTGATAATGCACAGCTTTCAGAAGCAATAACATAAGTACCATCACTTATTTTTCCGTAGCACAGCGGTCTGAAGCCATAAGGATCACGACAGGCAATCATTTTTGCAGGTGACATAACCACAAGTGAGTATGCACCGCAGAGTATATCCATGCTTCGGCTTACTGCTTCTTCAATTGATGGTGCATTTAACCTTTCCTTTGTTATGATATATGCAATCGTTTCAGTATCGCTTGTTGTATGAAATATTGCACCTGTAAGTTCAAGCTTGTTTCTGAGTTCATAAGCATTTGACAGATTTCCATTGTGTGCAATCGCCATTTTTCCTTTCTGGTGATTCACCTCAATCGGCTGACAGTTTTTCCTGCTCGAACCTCCTGTTGTTCCGTATCTTACATGACCGACCGCCATATTTCCCTTAGGAAAATCACGAAGTTTCGATCCGCCAAACACTTCACCGACTAGTCCTATATCCTTATGTGAATAAAATAATCCGTCATCATTTACTACAATGCCGCATGCTTCCTGACCTCTGTGCTGCAGAGCATATAACCCATAATACACAAGATCAGAAACATTGGTTTGTGCAGAAGAAAAAACGCCGAATACTCCGCATTCTTCATGTATAGACATTACTTCACACTCCTCTCAAATGCCGCTCCGATGAAGCCACAGAAAAGAGGATGTGCCTTATTGGGACGGCTCTTAAATTCGGGATGATACTGAACGCCGACATGGAATGGTCTTTTTGTAATTTCAACTGTTTCTACAAGTCTGCCGTCAGGTGAAGTTCCGCTAAGTGTAAGTCCTTTACCTTCAAGTATATCTCTGTATTCATTATTAAATTCATAGCGATGTCTGTGTCTTTCTGAAATCGAAGTTTCACCATAGCAACGCTCCATTGTTGTATCAGGCTTAATTTCGCAGGGATATGCACCCAACCTCAATGTGCCACCCTTATCTATATCATCGCTCTGACCGGGCATAAAATCTATTACTTTATGCTTACACTGCTCATCAAACTCACCAGAGTTTGCATCGATTATGCCGCAGACATTTCTTGCATATTCAATAACTGCAATCTGCATACCGAGACAAATTCCGAAATACGGAATTTCCTTTTCTCTCGCATATTTTGCAGCAAGAATCATACCTTCAATTCCACGATTACCAAACCCGCCCGGAACTAGAATTCCGTCAAGACCGCAAAGCTTTTCTTCGTAATTGTCATTTGTAATTTCTTCCGAGTCAATCCATTTTATATCAATATGCGCATTATGATAGTATCCGGCATGACGAAGGGCTTCTGCAACAGAAAGATAAGCATCGTGAAGTCCGACATATTTTCCTACAAGACCGATATTAACATTGTGTTCTCTTGTCTTTATACGCTCGACCATCTGACTCCACTCGGTTAAGTCGGGTTTCGGAGCATCTATTCCAAGTTCTCTGCACACAACCGCTGAGAAGTTTGATTTTTCAAGCATAAGAGGTGCTTCATAAAGGTTTGGAAGCGTAATGTTTTCGATAACACAATCAGGTTTTACATTGCAAAATCGTGAAATTTTCTTAAAAATGGATTCATCAAGAGGTTCATCACAGCGCAAAACCACAATATTGGGGTTAATGCCCATTCCTTGCAGTTCTTTTACCGAATGCTGTGTCGGCTTGGATTTATGTTCGTTGGAACCGCGAAGGAAAGGAACTAATGTAACATGAATAAACAGACTGTTTTCCCTGCCGACCTCTATGGAAATCTGACGGATTGCTTCAAGAAACGGCTGCGATTCAATATCGCCGATAGTTCCACCGATTTCTGTAATTACCACATCTGCATCTGTCTTCTTACCGACACTGTAAACAAATTCTTTAATTTCGTTTGTAATATGAGGGATTACCTGAACTGTTGAGCCTAAGTATTCGCCGCGGCGTTCTTTATTGAGTACATTCCAGTAAACCTTTCCTGTGGTAAGATTGGAATATTTGTTAAGGTTTTCATCAATAAATCTTTCATAATGTCCAAGGTCAAGGTCGGTTTCTGCACCATCTTCGGTTACATATACTTCGCCATGCTGATACGGACTCATTGTGCCGGGATCAACATTTATATACGGATCAAGCTTCTGTGCCGCAACCTTGAGTCCTCTTGCTTTCAAAAGTCTTCCCAGCGATGCAGCGGTAATACCTTTACCAAGCCCCGAAACAACACCTCCGGTTACAAATATATATTTTGTCAT
>JBGVGM010000022.1:0-32309 GCA_045121655.1 Acutalibacteraceae bacterium
GCTTTTTTCTTGCTTCTTGTGTTATCATATTCATGAGAAGTACTTCTTTCTTACGGTAAATGTTTTGTAGCAGATTCATTATACCATATTTTGAAGTTACTTCTCTTTTTTATTGGGTCACATCATTTTATCACATACAAATTTACAATTTTTTCAGTTTTTTTTGAAAATATTTCTTTGCTTTTCCAATATCCGTTTGCGTGCGGCGGCTTCTTCAGCTGCATCAAGCTGAAACTTTTCACCGTCAAAGATGAGTATATTCCCCTCTTTTACAGGGAAGGAAAAATCGCTTTCCTTATAATCAACATGAGTAAGGTCTGATTTTTCAAGAGTAACTATACCGTCTTCAACTCTGTCAACCGTATATTCTTCCATATCACGCCACTCTTTCCATACCGTCAACGGTACATTTATACGATATTGTGCCGTCAATGTCAGTTCTGACTATTTCCATACCGTTATCCTTACAGTACTGAAGTGCCTCTCTGTGCGGATGATTATACGAATTGTTTCTGCCGCAGGAAATTACTGCAGTATCCGCATCAACCATATCGAGAAACTCCTCACAAACTGAAGTGGAGCTACCATGGTGACCCATTAAAATTACATCTGAATCAAAGCTGATATTATAAGCTTCATTGTATTCGCAAACTGATGAAAGCTCGTCCTTTTCAGCGTCGCCAAGAAGCATAAAACTACTGTCACCTGCGTAAATCTTGCAGATTACTGACATGTCATTAAGGTCTTTTTTCTGCTCAACGGGACCGAGAATCTGAAAGCTTACATCTTCCATTTCATATATATCGCCGAATTCAGCAGCATTTACAGTTATGTCATTTTCAATTATATAGTCGAGCAGTCTTTCGTAAACCTTTGTAGTAGGTGTATTCATTTCCGAAAGCTCAGGCATTATAATTTCTCCCACAGTAAAATCTTCCATTACCTGAGGAAGTGAACCGATGTGGTCATCGTGAGGGTGAGTAGCAATTACATACTCAAGCTTTTTTACTCCGCAAGATTTGATAAAGTCGCTTACGGTGTCTCCGTACTCAGACAAACCGCTGTCAACCAATATACCGCTTTCACCTTGCTGAATAAGCGTAGAAGAACCTTGACCAACATCTATAAAGTGGACATAAACCTCACCGTCAAGCATACTGTTGGTAAGCTGAGAATTGTCAATATCCATGATACCGGTTTCTTTTACTCCGAAAAGAGCTATTACGATTATAACGATTATTGCAAGTAAACTCGGTTTACCTTTTTTTCTTCTTGCCATAGGATGGTCTGCCCCCTTTATTATTACGCGGTTTACCATTTTTGATAGTATAATTATTTTTTCTTGAATCAGGTGCAGTAATAAGACACTTATCACCACTGCCTATAAGGTCATATCTTCCGCATTTCCTGAGTGCTTCAAGAATAATATCTTTGTTTGCAGGGTTATAGTACTGCAATAAAGCTCTCTGCATTGCCTTTTCTTTAGGAGTTTTTGCAACATAAACCTCTTTCATTGTGTACGGGTCGAGTCCCGTATAGAACATACAGGTTGAAATAGTTCCCGGTGTGGGATAGAAATCCTGAACCTGCTCAGGTCTGATACCTCTCTTTTTAAGAAACGACGCAAGTTCTACAGCCTCATTAAGACTTGAACCCGGATGCGATGACATAAGATACGGCACGAGATACTGCTCTTTGCCGGCACTTTTGCTAAGTTCAAAGTAGCGTCTTGAAAAACGCACATAGTCCTCAATATAAGGCTTGCCCATTTTTTCAAGAACAATTGCCGAACAATGCTCGGGAGCAACCTTCAGCTGACCGCTTACATGGTGACGGATAAGCTCCTTAAAAAATGATTCGTCTTCATCACGGAGCATATAGTCATAGCGTATACCCGAACGGATAAATACTTTTTTAACACCGTTAATCTGTCTTATGCTCCTGAGAATATCAAGATATTCGCTGTGGTCAGAAACCAACGCAGGGCAAACCTTGGGTGCAAGGCACTTTTTACCCTTGCAAAGTCCTTGAGTTTTCTGCTTTTCACATGAAGTAGTTCTGAAGTTTGCAGTTGGACCGCCGACGTCGTGTATATACCCCTTGAAATCAGGCATTTTTGTAAGCAGTTCAGCTTCTTTCAGAATAGACTCTTTACTTCTTGAAGTAACGTATCTGCCCTGATGAAGTGCAATTGCACAGAAGTTACAGCCACCAAAACAACCTCTGTTATGAGTAATTGAAAACTTAACCTCTTCAATCCCCGGTACTCCCCCTTTTTCTTCATAAGAGGGATGATAGGCTCTTGTGTACGGTAAAGCATAAATTTCATCAAGCTCTGCAGTAGTAAGTGGAGGCATTGGCGGGTTTTGAACAAGCATCTTGTTTCCGTGACGCTGTTTAACGAGCTTGCCTCTGATGTGATCCTGCTCGTCCTGCTGAATTCTGCAGGATACGGCATATTCCTTTTTGCTTGAAACAACATTTTCAAAGGAAGGACACTCCGCACCCGTTAGAGGTGTTTCAGTTACATCGCAGACATAACAGGTACCTCTTATATCGCGCATATCTTTGATATTTTCACCGTTTCTGAGTCTTTCCGCTATCTCAACGGTTTGTTTTTCGCCCATTCCGTAAGAGATCAGATCAGCCTGAGAATCAAAAATTATTGAGTGTCTTATCTTGTCATCCCAATAGTCATAATGTGCAAAACGGCGAAGTGAAGCCTCAATACCGCCGATTATAATAGGTACATCACCGAAGGCTTCGCGGATTCTGTTGCAGTATACAATCACCGCTCTATCAGGACGAGCACCTGCTTTTCCACCGGGAGTATAAGCATCATTACTGCGTTTTTTCTTAGCTGCAGTATAATGCGCAACCATGGAATCAATATTGCCCGATGAAACGAAAAAACCCAATCTGGGTTTTCCGTAAATCTTAAAATCAGCGGTGCTGTGCCAATCGGGCTGTGAGATAATACCCACAGTAAATCCGTTATGCTCAAGTACTCTTGAAATTATAGCGGGGCCGAAAGAGGGATGGTCAACATAGGCATCACCTATTACATATACAAAGTCTACCTCGTCCCATCCTCTTGAAAGAGCCTCTTTTTTATTAATCGGTAAAAAATCGTAATTCATAAACTTAATCTGAAAGCACATCGTAATCGTCAGATGTCTGAACTGTACCTGCTTTCATCTCCAGATACTGATTTCTTGTAATTAATACATTTCTAGCTTTGTTGTTACCCGTAGGTGAACTGATATATCCAAGCTCTTCAAGCTCGTCAACAATTCTTGCAGCACGTGCATAACCGACACGGAGCTTTCTCTGTAAAACAGTTGTCGAGGCAGTATCAAGCTGAGTGATAATATTAAGAGCTTCATCGATAAGTGAATCGTACTGGCCGTCGCTGTCTTCCTGAATTTCAGCAGCTGCGCCTTTTTTCTTTGAAGATTCGGCAACTGCGTTCTTTTCAATTTCCTGCATAATTTCATCATCGTATTCAGCGTTAACCTGATTTTTGATAAATGAAACTATATTACCGATTTCTTCGTCAGAGAGATACGCTCCCTGAATTCTGACGGGTTTTGTAACACCTACAGGAGCAAAGAGCATATCACCGTTACCGAGCAGTTTTTCAGCACCGATTGAGTCGAGAATTGTACGTGAGTCTACCTGAGAAGAAACCGAAAGTGAAATTCTTGAAGGTATGTTCGCCTTGATTATACCTGTAATAACATCAACAGACGGTCTCTGTGTGGCAACTACAAGATGCATACCTGCAGCACGGGCCTTCTGTGCAAGACGGCAGATAGAATCTTCAACTTCTTTGGGTGAAACCATCATAAGGTCGTTGAGCTCATCGATGAAAAGAACAATCTGCGGCATAAAATCAACCTCAGGATGTTTTTCAGCGTACTTGTTGAATGATGAAATATCACGCACACCAAACTGTGTGAATGCCTTATATCTGTTTTCCATTTCACCTACTGCCCAGGCAAGAGAGCCTGCAGCCTTTCTTGCATCGGTAATAACCGGTACAAGAAGATGAGGTATACCGTTATAAACAGTAAATTCAACCTGCTTCGGGTCAATCATAAGGAGCTTCACCTGCTCGGGAGTTGCATTGTAGAGAATACTTGCAATCATTCCGTTAAGACAGACAGATTTACCTGAGCCGGTTGTACCCGCAATAAGAAGGTGAGGCATTTTTGAAAGGTCAGCGCAGCAGATATTACCTGCAATATCCTTACCGAGAGCAACGTTGAGAAGCTTTCCGCCGTTGTTTTTGAACTCTTTTGAGGAAATCATTTCTCTGAAAGTAACGGTTGAACGGGTTCTGTTGGGAACTTCAATGCCAACGGCTGCTTTATTGGGAATAGGTGCTTCAATTCTTACGCCTGTTGAAGCAAGACCAAGTGCTATATCGTCTGAAAGATTAGTAATTTTGCTGATTTTTACGCCGGGTGCAGGCGAAAGCTCATATCTTGTAACCGACGGACCTCGTGAAGCGCCGATAAGCTTTGTTTCAACGCCAAAACTCATAAGAACTTCAACAAGCTTTTTGGCCGTTGCGTGCATTTCATCAGTGAAATCTGCGTTATTTTCAAACTTCGGTGAATTAAGACAGTCCACGGGAGGAAGCTTGTATTCCGCTTTCTTTTCTTTTTCAACGTAGTTCTTAACTTCATCGATATTCTTTTGTCTATTGGCTTTAGCTGTGGCAATTGCATCTTTCACAATTGCTGATGCATCTTCTGAAAGCTCAGCATCATCAGTAACAATTTCAGTGAAATCACCAAAATCAATTTCCTCGGCAGGTGCATCGTGGTGAAGACTTACATCACTCTGAACTTCAGACTCTGCCTTCTTTTTATTTTTTTCAGCAAAAATATTTTCAGGTGGTTTTACACCATTTGAGCCTGCTGAAATAAATCCGCCCGACACATACTTTCCTGAAGATTTAGTTCTGTCTGCTTTGTTACGAGTGTTAGGTGAATAATTAGCGGGATAGGTAAATACGCTGTCCCCTACTCTGTATGTAACTTTTTCGTTTGAATCCGTAAACTTTTCAGGGTCATTTTCAACTCTGGTTTCATTAAAATCAAAAGGTTCATCCGATGACTTAGCTGAAGCAGAAGATTCGGCTTCTGCTCTAAGCCTTTCAGCTGCTGCGGCAATTCTTGTTGCTTTTTCCTCTTCACGGGATTTTTTGCGCTCTTCATTTTTGATTTTCAACTGTTCGTTAGTGCTTATGATTTTATCTTTTGAGCCATTTATAGCATCAGAAACAGTGTCACCAAAAGAGTTGGTGTCAATGTTAAGGTAAAAATAAAGGCACACAGCTAGTGCCGCAAAGAGAGTAATAAAAGCACCCACTTTACCGAAAGCATGAAGAGGGATGCCGCCGAAAAGAGCACCTACTATACCGCCGTACGGCTTGAAGCCCGGTGAGGTAAAGCTGAGTGAGGCAGCATCGTAGAGCTGGTCTTTCCACTCTGAAAAGCCGCTTGTATTAATTGAGTAGTTTATAAGATGTAACACACCTGATATGCAGCCTACACTGATTACGCCGGTGATATTTGTTACAAAAAAGCTTCTCTTAAGATTATGTAGCGCCATTCTGACACCGATAACAAGCATTCCGATAATAAGAGCGTAAAAGCCAGCACCGAAAAGTGCAAACATTGAAGCTCTTACGGTCATCCAGAAGTTGAAACCCTTTACAAGTGCGATAGCGGCAAGTAACAGCGCTCCGAAAATATAAACGAGCATAACAGCATTGTAATGCTCTTCTACGAAGCTGATATTACTTCTGCTGTTTTTCTTGCCGACATATTTTGATTCGGTTTTCTTTTTTGTATTTGATTTTACAGATGTTTTTTTTGTGCCCGTCTTCTTTTTAGTTGAGGACGAACCGTTTCCTTTTTTATTATTTGCCATAATCCTTCTCCGTTATATAAGTGACATTATGAAAGCTGCTAAAGCGAAGATTACAGAGTACCAAGCAAAAAATCCAAACAGCTTTCTCATATTTACTTTACTTACAAAATTGACTATAACCGCCGTTGCAGCGATACTCACAACAGCACCGATAATGATTGCAAGAGGGTTAACTACGAGGTCAACAATGAGTCCTCTGATAATTTTGATAACACTTATTACAAAGACGCTCGGAGCTGTATAAAGATAAACCTCTCTCATAAGAATCTTCGGTTCAATATCACAAAGAAGCATATTCACGCTACCGATTGCAATTTTTGAAGTGCCTGGTACAACAAAAGCCACAAGCTCGTATATAGCTGACCTTATAACTGTTTTTGTTGTTGCACCGCGAAGTGTTGGATTACTTCCCTGCTTTGTGTACCAAATAGCAGTTACAAAAACGAATGCACTGATAAGCGAAGCAAAAGCAGTAAGCAGAAGGTTACTTGAAGAAAGGAATTTGTCGAAATAATCAACAATAAGCATATCTTTTGAAACTGGTATGTAGAGTAAAACTGCAGGTACTAAAGAAAGCAGCACATTCTTACCTGCTTTTCTGTATGCTGCAGCACCTTTTTCGTCTTTGCCCTTAGATGTAAAAGACCTGAAAATTTTTGAATAAATCTTTCTCAAATTGAAAAATATAACAAGTGAAAACGCTACAGAAAACACAGAGTAATAAAAACTGAGAATTGCCCCGTCACTCGTGTAATTCATCACTTTATTAAGAAATGACGCATGTGCAGCCGATGATACAGGTAACGGCATCATAACGCCGCTTACAAGGGATATAACAAACATTTTTATGTATTCTATCATGATTTCCTCCGAGTTTATGTAATCTGTCGCTCAGGCTGAAAATTCGCCTTATACGACAGCAAAATTATTCTGCTACTGTTGTTTCGTCGGTGTTTCTGAAAAGAAGAGAAATACACCAGATTGATGCGAGGGCTATTACAGTGTAAATAATTCTTGAAATGATTGCTCCCTGTCCGCCGAAAATCCAGGCGACAAGATCAAATCTGAAAAGACCTACAAGTCCCCAGTTGATTCCGCCAACTATTGTCAGAAGCAACGCAATTTTATCAAGCAGCATTTAAATCACTCCTTTGTTTTCTATTATGAGCGAAAAATGCTTCAATATACATTTTAAAATTCACTTACCATTATACATGAACCTGCAATATTGGCAATCTTTCTGAAATCATTTTTTTCATAAAATTTGATTGCTTTTTTGTTACCCATTCCGCAGGAAAGCATAACAGAGTTGATTCCCTTTTCTTTCAAGTGATCCTTCAACTCATTCATAAGTGCTGTACCTGTGCCTTTTCCTTGACAGACCGGCATTATATCAATATGAAGATGAGCAGGATACTTATTTTTGAAAAGGCTGTGCACCTTGATTTCGGAAAAAGCCATAAAATAATACTTGAATCCGAGTTTTTTAATATGAGGCATATAAAGTCCTTTGAAGGTTTTGTAATATCTGTCAAAGTTTTCAGCGCAGAGAATATAACCGACCGCTTCATCGTTGTCGTCTGCTGCAACAAAGCAGTTATCACCTTCAACAACTGCATAGTAATCATTGAACATCAGATTGAGAAAATCAAGATCCTTCTTTGTTTCAGTCGGCAGACCCGAGGTTGCAACGCAAATTTTGAAAAGATTTTCTCTGTCTTTTTCTTTATATTTTCTAATCGAAATCATTTTTTGTACCTCCACAAATCCTTTGAGGACGTTGAAACGCCTAAAGCACCGCTTGAAATAGCGTTTTGAACCTCTTCCTCTTCACTTATCAGACCGCCAACAATAACCGGCACGTCCAGACTTGCACTGAGCTGTTTAGTTATTCTAGGCATTATTCCGGGCATGATTTCAATTGCATCAGGCTCAATCATCTGTGAAGCTTTAATTGCAGTGTCAATTGAAAGTGAGTCAATAATGAAAATCCTCTGTACTGTCAGAAGCCCGAGGGCTTTAGCAACCTTAAGCTGACTGTTCTTTGTTGAAATAATGCCGTCAGGCTTAATTTCCTCGCTGATATACTTAAGAGCGGTTGCATCTTTTGAAAATCCTTCAACAAGGTCAACGTGGATAAAAACGAGTTTTCCGCTTTCTTTAATTTTCTTAGTAATTTCTTTAAGGTTGAAAATTGTTCCGCAAAGCAAAAAAACGATTTCGCAGTTACTTTTAAGTGCTTCATCAAGATTTGAAAGATTCTTAACACCTGCAATAATTGGATTTTTCTGCATTTTATCTTCAAAAACTTTTTTCATTTAAACTCACCATCAATCAAGGTATTTTTCAATAAGGCTTCTCAGTTCTTCAGTGCCGTCACCTTTAGTAGCCGAAAAAGGCACTACACTTATATTTCCATATTCTGTGAGAACACCGCATATTTCCTCGAGCATATTCATGCGTTCAGTTTTATTAAGCTTATCGCATTTTGTAAGAGCAACAACAAAGGGAATGTTATTTTCCTTCATATATTCAATCATCTCTATATCCTGCTTTGAAGGCAGATGGCGCATATCAACGAGCTGAACTACAAGACGAATGTCTCTTCCCGAGGAAAAATAATGCTCCATAAGCTCAGACCAACGAAGCTTTTCAGCGTTGGAAACCTTTGCATAGCCGTAACCCGGCAGGTCAACAAATCTGCAGTTATCAAGCTTAAAAAAGTTGATTGTAACTGTTTTACCCGGCATAGAGCTTACTCTTGCAAGAGATTTTCTGCCCATCAGCTTATTTAAAAGAGAGCTTTTACCGACGTTGGAACGGCCTGAAAATGCAATTTCAGGCAAGTCTGATTTCTTAAGCTGAGCTGCAGTTCCGAAGGAACATTCAAAAACAGCGTTATCGTATCTCATCGGTTTCTCTCCTGTCTTTTACTATTATGTCGTGGGGTGAAAATCTCACGTTTGATTTGGAGCTTTTTGCCGTTTCATAAACTGCAACGCTGAAAACCTCATCAAGCTTTGATACGGTAATAAATTCAACAGCATTTTTTACTGCCTCGTCAACTTCATATAGGTCAGGTTCGTTATCGATGGGAATAATCACCTTTTTTACGCCTGCTTTATATGCCGCCATAGTTTTTTCTTTAAGACCGCCAATTGGAAGCACTCTGCCCGTAAGCGAAATCTCACCGGTCATAGCCACACTCTGATGCACCTTTTCGCCTGTAAGAACGGAGAGAAGTGCAGTTGCAATTGTAACGCCTGCAGAGGGTCCGTCTTTTGGTACGGCACCCTGAGGTACATGAATATGAATGTTTTTCGAGGTAAACATCTCATCGGGAATGTTATATTTTTCAGCTTTGCTTCTGATATAGCTGTACGCAGCTTTAGCTGATTCTTTCATAACGTCGCCGAGAGAACCTGTAAGCTCAAGCTTTCCGTCACCCTTCATGGTAACAGCTTCAACCTGCAGCATTTCACCGCCAACGCTTGTCCATGCAAGTCCGTTAACAACACCAACATCATCATCAGAAAGTATTGCTTCTTTTTTGTACTTTTCAGGGCCGAGCATATTTTTAATAAGACTCTTTGTAACAGTTATACGTTTGCTTTCAGCTTCATTGAGAAGTACTACACTTTTTCTGCAGACAGCGCCAATAGACTGTTCAAGACGTCGCACACCTGCTTCACGAGTGTAATTTTCAATAAGAAATCTGATTGCGTCATCGTTCCATCTTATTGTTCTGCCGTTAAGGCCGTGCATACTCGCCTGCTTTTTAATAAGGTGATTTTTTGCAATCATAAACTTCTCTTCAGGCGTATAGCTTGTGAGCTCAATAATCTCCATCCTGTCATAAAGAGGGCCCGGAATAGTTGACGGATCGTTTGCTGTAGTTACAAATAGTACTTTTGACAAGTCAATAGGAAATTCCATATAGTTATCTCTGAAAGCAAAATTCTGCTCAGGGTCAAGCACCTCAAGCATAGCTGATGCAGGGTCACCTTTATAGTCTCTGCCCAGCTTGTCGATTTCGTCAAGAAGAATTATAGGATTAAAGGTTTTAGCGGAAATAAGAGCATTTACAATTCTGCCGGGCATAGCACCGACATAAGTCTTTCTGTGTCCGCGGATTTCAGCTTCATCGCTTACACCGCCAAGTGAAAGACGCACATACTTTCTGCCCATGCTTTTAGCAACAGAACGTACAATTGAGGTTTTACCGACACCAGGAGGGCCGACGAGGCAGATTATCTGACCCTTTACGTCATCTGTTCTCGCTTTTACAGCAAGCATTTCAATAAATCTTTCCTTGATTTTCTTCAGACCATAGTGGTCGTCATCAAGTATTTTTTCAGCACGCTTCAGGTCATAATTATCCTCAGTGTATTTGCCGAAAGGCATACTGAGTGCTGTATCAAGGAAGTTTCTGCAAACTGTTGCATCAGCAGAATTTCCCTGCATTTTTGAAAGCTTATCACATTCTGATGAAAGCTTATTTCTGATTTCATCACTGCAATCAAGCTCAGCAATTTTCTTTTTATACTTCTCGTGCTCGGAAAGCGAATCCTCACCGTCTCCGAGCTCTTCAGAAATGATACGCATTTTTTCACGGAGATAGTATTCCTTCTGATTCTTCTCCATAGCAACTTCGACCTTTGATTCAAGATCGTTTTCGTGTTTGAGAATTTCAACCTCTTCGGAAAGAAGAAGATAAAGCTTCTGAAGTCTTTCGAGTGGATTGAGCTCCTCTAAAAGAGCCTGACGGTCAACGTAATTTGCAATAGTATTTCCGGCGACTATATCTGCAAGCTCGTCTGCATCTTCAGAGAAAAACACCTTTGCAGCTACATCATCCATTTCACGCTGAGAAATGTGGCAGTAAATATCAAAAAGGTCCTTTACCTTTCTGATTGCTGCTTTTGCTGCATCTTTTGATTCTTCTTTGATTTTCTGACTTTTTCTTTCCTTTACATCAGTAATGAAATAAGGCTTTTCCTGCAGAAAATCAACAACAGTTGCTCTGGTTACACCTTCAACTACAACACGCATAAAATTGTTATCCGTTGATTTTATAACCTGCTTTACATCGGCAACAACACCAACCTTAAAAAGAGCGTCAGATGTAGGATCTTCCTCCGTAATATCCTTCTGAGTTACAAGGAAAATTTTCTGATTTCCGTGCATTGCTGCCTTAACTGCAGCAATTGATTTTTTTCTGCCAACGTCAAAATGGAAGCTCATTCCGGGAAAAAGAACGATACCTCTCAAAGCTACGGTCGGCATTGCTTTATATATTAAATTAACTGACATTTTAACTATTCCTCTGATTTATAATAAGATTAACTTAGTAATTATACAATATTTGAGGATTTAAATCAACATTTGATTGTAAAATTTCTTGCCGTCTTTATTATATTTTCATTAATCAGCTGAGCGCTGTTTTAACAGAATTGAGATTTCTTTCCATAAGACTGATATAAGTCTCGCCGTTTTCATAGTCCTCGAGGGAAATTACATGGCAAGAATAAAGCGTCATAATTTCTGCGCCAGTAAGCTCACTTACAGTTTCAGCAACAAGTCCGGTGCTTAAATCCACCTTGAAAACTACATCAATTGCATTTTCTCTTATGTAGTTTTTAATATTTGCAATTGAAACCGGATTAGCTTCAACCTGAGCGCTACACCCGGGGAAAGCTGCTATATAATTGATGTTGTATTCCTCACAGAAATATCGCATTGGAAACCTGTCAGCGATTGCAATTGAATCATTTTTTGAAGTTGAAACAGTTTCTCTGATTTCTTCGCTCAGATTCTTCAAAGCTTTGGCATATCTATCATTGTTTGCATTGTACTCGTCTGCATTCTCCGAATCAATTTCAGTCAGTGCCTTGCAGATTTCATCGCAAATAATTATAGCGTTTTCAGGTGAAGTCCAGACGTGCTCATCATATTCTGTAGTTTCGTGTTCATGGTTATGTTCATCTTCTGAATGCTCATGTTCCTCTTCGTGCAGTTCAACAACATCCATCATTTTCACTGCTTTTACGTCAGATTCTACCGATGAAAGAATAGTATCCACCCATTTTTCAGACTCTCCCCCACCGTAAACAAACAAGTCGCAGTTTCTGATTTCAGCAATATCGTTAGGTGTAGGTTCATAGGTGTGGCTTTCTTCTCCCGGTGATAAAAGCATTGTAAGTTCTGCGTTATCGCCTGCTATTTGTCTTGCAAAATCATACTGAGCAAACGCTGTTGTAACAATACTGAGCTTATCTGTTTTGTCTTTATTGAAGCTTATGTCTCCTGCAAAGAAGGTAAACAGGAATATAGCTGCAAATACAACAGAGCAAACAAGTACTGCAATATTTTTAAACGTAATGCTTATGCGCTTTCCTGAAATATTTTTTATTCTGCCAATGAGTGTAAAGAAAAGCAGAACAAAAATATTGATTACAACAACACTTGCTCCTGTCGGAGCCTCATATTTTACAGAGAAAACAAGTCCGCTGATAAAACAAAAAACTGAAACGATACAGCTCATAATTATAACTTTTCTGTAGCTTTTTGAAACACGCATTGAAGTTACAGACGGGAAAATTATAAGTGATGAAATGAGAAGCGCACCCATCAATCGCATACCGATTACAATTGTTACCGCCGTAAGAGATGCAATCAGCATATTATAAAGAGAAACCCTTGTGCCCGTAGCTTTTGCAAAGCTTTCATCAAATGTAACGGCAAAAATTTCATCGTAAAATATAATAAACAGTGCAATTACAATTACTGCAAGGACCGCCGAGATTACAACGTCGCTTTCTTTCATAGTCAGGATACTGCCGAACATATAATTATAAATATCTACATTCATACCGGTTGTCATAGATGTAACCATAACACCTACCGCCAGAGCTCCCGTTGAGAGCAGAGCAATTGCTGTATCGCCTTTTATTTTAGCCTTTTCATTCATTCTGATCAGAAGAAAAGCTGAGATTATTACAACAGGCAAGGCTACAGCAAGAGGCGCAAGATTTGCCGCAAGAGCAACAGCCATAGCACCGAAGCTAACATGAGAAAGACCGTCGCCTATCATGGAAAACTTTTTAAGAACAAGGCTTACTCCCAGCAATGCAGAGCATAGCGAAATAAGCAAGCCGGCAATAAGCGCTCTGGTGAGAAAGGTTTCAGTTAAAAGCATAGAGATAATTTCATTCATTTCTTTATGCCTCCCAGAAATTCATTATATGTTTCACTTGAAAGATACTCGTTTTTTGTGCCGAAAAAGCTCTTATTCTTCTTGAGATGAAGAATATGTGTTGCATATTTTAAGCTGGAGAGCAAATCATGTGATACCATAACTACAGTTATTCCGAACTCTTTATTTATTTTATCAATAAGCTCATAGAATTCGGCAGTTGCGACAGGGTCAAGTCCTGTAACAGGCTCATCGAGAAGCAGCAGCTTCTTGGTTGCACAAAATACACGTGCCAACAAAACTCTCTGCTGCTGACCGCCTGAAAGCTCACGGAAACACTTGTTTCTGATATCATATATATCAAGCTTCTTCATATTCTCTTCAGCTGTCTGTTTGAGCTTTTTTCCAAAGAATACACTGCCGTTTTTAGCAGTAATACAGCCTGAAAGAACTACTTCATAAACACTCGCGGGAAAATCCTTCTGAACAGTTGTCTGTTGCGGCATATAACCGATTTCCTTTGATTTCAGACCGTCACCGAAGTGAAGGTGTCCTTTTGCAGTTGATTTGAGCCCGAGAATTGATTTTACAAGTGTACTTTTACCGCTTCCGTTTTCACCGACAATGCAGAGATAATCCCCTTTTGAAACTTCAAAATTCAAATCCTCAACCACGCTGTTGTTTTCATAGCTGAGATATACATTTTTTGAACTGATAAGTGCCATAAAATCACTCCTCACTCATATTGCATTTTTCACAAAGACCGTAAAGAACAGTTTTCGAATTATCAATTCTGAAATGATGGTCTTTTATGAGATGCGTGTTTACTTCCTTCATAACTTCACAGTCAAGATGGGTAAACTCACCGCAGGAAAGACACTTCAGATGTAAATGCCGCTTGCACTCTTCCGTATTTTCAATAAAACTGAAAGTAGCGCTTTTTCCATGCTCACTTTTAAACTTGCGAACTTTTCCCTCGTTTTGCATACTGATAAGGTATCTGTAGACGGTAGTTTTACCTACAGGTGTGCCTTTTTCTTTAAGCTTTTCTTCAATTTCCTCACAAGTAAACTGTTTTTCCTTATTATCCGTAAGCAACCCGAGAATAAGCTGTTTTTGTTTAGTATTATATGTAGATGACATTTTTTCCTCCAAATTGAAAATGATTTTCAATTTCAAATTATATATATTTTAAAATTTTTTGTCAATATACCAAGTTGAAAAATCATAAATATTGTGTTACTATATATCTATTATAAGGAGGTATAAACTTATGGTTAAAAGATTTATTTCGTTTCTCGAAGCTACTGTTGCAGACGTTGAAACTACTGCTGCAACAACTACAAGTAACGTTTTTCTTGATGAAAACGGGCAATTTGAAGATGTTTCACAGGTTGCCGACAACATTTCAACATGGTGGGAGGAGCTTGCAATTTTTGACACTATAATGGCTAAGCTACCCACAATCATTCTAGCTGCAATTCTTATTGTTCTTGGTATTTTCATTTCACGTATTGTAGCTAAAATCGCAGTTAAGGCTATGAGCGCCAAAGGTGTTGACCCCTCAGTTTATAATTTCGTAAAGCGTATAATTTCAGTTGTAATAAAAGCAGCTTTCTTCCTTTCAGCTCTTTCAATGTTTATTAACATCAATTCTGTAATTGCCGCAATCGGTGCTGCAGGTGTTACTGCCGGTCTTGGTCTTCAGGCAAGCGTTGCACAGTTTGCAAGCGGTATTCAGCTTCTTGTTAACCGTCCTTTCAAATCAGGTGATTTTGTTGAAATTAACGGAGTTTCAGGCTCGGTTGTTGACGTAAGATTTATGCAGACAATTATCAACACACCCGACAACAAGAGAATCATAATTCCCAACTCACACATCACAACTAATCATATAATCAACTACACTGCTGAAAACAAACGTCGTGTTGACCTTAACTACTCAATCAGCTACTCAGACGATATTTCTCTTGCTAAAAGAGTTATTGCCGAGGTTGCCAATGCAAATCAGTTTGTGCTTAAAGACCCTGCTGTTGAAGTTTTTGTAGGTTCACACGATGCGAGCAGTATCAGCCTTGTTACAAGACTGTGGTGCAAGGGAGAAAACTATTGGGATGTTTATTTTGCGATGCAGGAAGAAGTGAAGCTTGCATTTGACAGGAATGGAGTCTGCATTCCTTTTAATCAGCTTGATGTACATATCAAAAGCGAAAAATAATCTATTACAGGTGAACTACTGATGACTAAGCTTCTTTTGAAGATTTTTATAAAAAACTACACGGACACTAAAAAAGCTGACGTCAGAATGAAATACGGTATGCTCAGCAGTGCGGTCAGCATTGTTATGAATATTATTCTCTCGGCTTTCAAGTTTATTGTGGGTACAATAACAGTAAGCGTTGCCATAACTGCCGACGCAATAAATAATCTGTCTGATGCGGCTTCAGGTGTTGTTACTCTGTTCAGCTTTAAAATGGCTAACCGTAAGCCTGACAAGGAACACCCCTTCGGTCACGGCAGAATCGAATACGTTGCAGCCTTAATTGTAGGTTTCCTTGTGGCGCTGATGGGTTATGAGCTGATAAAATCATCAGTTCAGCGTATTATGAGCCCTGAAGACGTAGTTTTTTCTTACGGTGCTGTTGTTGTCCTTTTAGTTTCAATTCTCGGAAAAATATGGATGGGTCTTTTCAACAAAAAACTTGGAAAGGCTATCAATTCCCCTGCCATAACAGCTGTTGCTTCAGACTGCATCAGTGACACGGCAGCGACTGCAATTTCACTTGTTTCGCTGATTGTTTCAAAGTTTACCGATTTACCCATAGACGGCTTTATGGGCATCGTTGTTTCTCTGTTTATTCTTAAATCAGGCTATGAGATTCTGAAAGAAAGTATTGCTATTCTTCTCGGTGCACCGCCGTCAAGAGAGCTTGTTGATGAGCTTGTTAAAACAGTTACTTCCTACGACGGTATTCTCGGTATTCACGATCTTGTTATTCACTCATACGGCGAAACGAGAATATTCGGTACGGTTCATATTGAATTCTCCGCTGACAGTGATTTGCTTGAAGCACATGAAACAGCAGACAGAATCGAAAGAGATATTAAGGAAGAATTCGGAATTGAGCTTGTTGTTCATCTTGACCCAATTATTACCAATGATGAAAGAATCAATTCACTGCGTCTGATGATTGCCGAACAGATAAAGCTTATTGACGAAAAGCTGACATTCCACGATTTCAGAGTTGTAGACGGACCTACACGTACCAATCTGATTTTCGACATTGTAATTCCCCACGGTTTTACAATGAGTGAAAATGATCTGAGCGAAGAATTGCGAAGCAGAGTTTCCAATATCGACAAAAGATACGCACTTGTTCTTATGTTCGATAACGATTATATCTCGGCTCATTAAGCCAGAATTGCATATAAAGTGTATTCAGTGGTTAATATGCACAAAATAAGCTATTTTGTCGACGAATAATTCTATAGGACAAATCTTCTTAAAAGTATTGCAAAGTTTTTATAAACAAGTACAATATATGTATAAGTGTATTAAATTATAAGAAGTATAATATGGGGGTAAAATTAATATGATGTCTATGTCAGTTTCTGAGTATTTCGAAGGAATTCAGGGGCGCCTCGGCATAATTGCTATGAGAGGCTGTGAAGAATTTGCGAAAAAAGTAAGTGATCAGATTGTTGAGATCAGAGAAAAAATGGGTGATACAGATATTATCGGTTATCACAGAGATTCTTACATTCTCAATGCAGAATTTCCCAGATTTTCAACAGGTGAAGGTAAGGGTGTAATTCATGAAACGATCAGAGGTTATGACCTTTTCATTATTGCTGACTGCTTCAATTACAGTGTTACCTACAAAATGTATGACCTTAAGGACGCTGATGGAAAGCCTCTTATGGTTCCCATGAGTCCCGACGATCATTTCGCTGACCTCAAGAGAGTTATTTCAGCCTGTGCAGGTAAAGCTAAGAGAATTACTGTTGTAATGCCTATGCTTTACGAAGGCAGACAGCACAGACGCAGTTCAAGAGAATCACTTGACTGTGCTCTTGCACTTCAGGAACTTGAAAATATGGGCGTAAGCAATATCATCACCTTTGATGCTCACGACCCAAGAGTACAGAACGCAATCAAAATCGGTTTTGAAAGCGTTTCCCCCACTTATCAGATGATTAAAGCTCTTGCAAAGAGCCAGAATAATAACATCAAGTTCGACCCGGAGAATACAATGATTATCTCCCCCGACGAAGGCGGTATGAGCAGATGCGTTTACTATTCACAGGTACTCGAAGTTGACCTTGGTATGTTCTATAAGAGAAGAGACTTTACAAGAGTTGTTGACGGAAGAAACCCCATCATCTCACACGAATTCCTCGGTGACAACGTTGAAGGTAAAGACGTAATTGTTGTTGACGATATGATTTCAAGCGGTGACTCAATGATCGACGTTTGCAAGCAGCTTAAGAATCTTCATGCAAGAAGAATCTTCGTATTCTCTTCATTCGGCCTTTTCTCATCAGGTCTTGAAAGATTTGACAAAGCTTTTGAAGAAGGCATTTTTGATAAGATTTTCACAACAAACCTTATCTATCAGACACCTGCTCTTCTTGAGAAACCCTGGTATTATTCAGTTGATATGTCAAAGTATGTTGCACTTATCGTTGACACACTTAACCATGACAAATCAGTAAGCCAGTTCCTCAACCCCATTCAGAAGATTAACGATTACGTTAAGAGATACAACCTTAAGTAATTAATAAAAGTTAAAGCGACCTTTCAGTTCGGAAAGGTCGCTATTTTTATTCAAATGTATTCTGATGTATTCACTTTTATTCAGATGTATTCACAAAGAGTTACCATTCCGCCAACATCAGTCAGAGGTACATCTTTAAAATATAATGCTTTGCAGGAGTGCTTTTCAATAAATCTGATAATGTCCTTGAAGTTTCTGTGGTTTTCCAGATTTCCGAAAAACAGAATCTCATTATTAGAAATTTTTGCCGAAGCGCCGCCAATAAAGCCATATTCGTGTCCTCCGAGAAAAATGTCACCCTTTTCTACCAAAAGCACGTCAAAGCTGTTTTTAAGAGAGTTATAGATAGATACATCATCGGTAATCAGTGCGGTTTCATTAATAGGCAGAATTGAGCATTTAGCATAACCTTGCTTTACCACAAATTTCTCAAAGCCGCAAATAGCTTCAAACAGATTCTTATCGCTGAATCTAAACGCACCTACTGCATTATTGCCGAACAAAGCAACGTTCAATTTTATATCCTCGGGATACTCCCCTGCAATTTTTTCTTTTGTTTCATAAACATTAAATCTGTACTCTTTGAGCTTTTGTATTAATTCAATTTGATTTCTATCAACTATAATACTATTTCCACCCAAATGAGCAGCACACATATCAGCGTGAAATTTCACAGCAGGGTCAATCTTTAAATTAGGCTCACACTTGAGAATTTCAATTTTTCTCAGGATGAAAAAGTCTTCAACGACGCCGGGAATTTCACCGCATATAACTCTTGATAATTTACCATTTGGCAGATTTGGTTTTTTGATAAATCTCATCATAATATTATCGCCTCAAAGGCTTCTCTGATTGTGCGTACACCTTTGATTTCAATTTCATTTTTCAGAGCGGCAGAAATGTTTTTAAGGTTGCTTTTCGGAATAACACAACGGTTAAATCCTAAACGTGCAGCTTCTTTGATTCTTTGTTCACAGTGTGAAACGCCTCTGATTTCGCCTGCAAGACCGATTTCACCAAAGGCAAGCACATCATCACGAAGTGAATAATCTTTAAGTGAAGAAACAAGAGCCATAACAATTGTAAGGTCAAGTGCAGGCTCATCAAGCTTCATACCGCCAACGACATTAACATAAACATCGTTTCCTGCAAAAAAGTAGCCTGCTCTTTTTTCAAGTACTGCAAGAAGCATATTGAGTCGGTTGAAATCAAAACCGTTTGTAATACGTCGGGGATTTCCGTAGTTGTTAGACGCAACAAGACCCTGAATCTCCGCGAGAATCGGTCTTGAGCCCTCCATAACGCAGGCAACACATGAACCGGGTGTATTCTTGGGTCTGCCGGAAATAAGCATAGTAGACGGGTTTTCAACCTCTTTAAGCCCCACGTCAAACATTTCAAAAACGCCAATTTCATTTGTTGAACCAAAACGGTTTTTTACAGCTCTGAGAATTCTGAAAGAGAGATTTCTTTCGCCTTCAAAATAGAGAACTGCATCAACAATATGCTCAAGCACCTTAGGTCCTGCAATATTACCGTCTTTGTTTACGTGTCCCACCATAATTACAGGAATGGAAAGGCTTTTTGATGTTCTCATAAGCAGATTAGAACACTCTCTGACCTGTGTTACGCAACCTGGTGATGAGTTCAGTGCGGTAAAATTCATAGTCTGAATAGAGTCAATAATTACAAGGTCAGGCTCAGTTGAACGGATATGCTCGCAAATCGCTTCAATATCGGTTTCGCAAAGGATATAGAGATTATCCGCAGAAACCTTCAGTCTGTCCGCACGAAGCTTAATCTGACTGTATGATTCTTCGCCTGAAACATACAGAACTTTAAGTTTTTTACCAAGCTCTTTGCATATCTGAAGAAGTATAGTCGATTTACCGATACCGGGATCACCGCTGAGAAGAACAAGTGAGCCCTTCACGATTCCGCCGCCAAGCACACGGTCAAGTTCCTTCATACCGGTCTTATATCTGAGCTCAGTATCTGTTTTAATTTCACCTATTAAATACGATGTAACACTTTGAGTGGTTCTCGCAAGCCCTTTAGTGCTTTTCTGAACTATATCCTGCTTTACATGCTCTTCAAGACTTGCCCATTCACCGCAATCAGGACATTTTCCGAGCCATTTAGGTGTTTCATATCCGCACGAAGAACATATATATATTGTTTTATTTTTTCCCGCCATTTTGTTTTCTCCTTTATTATTTTAGGTAGTTATTTACCCCATTAATAATAGCTACCGCCATGTTGATCTGATACTTTTCATCGCTCAGCAGAAGTGCTTCAGACGGATTTGACATAAAACCGCATTCCACCATAACTGCCGGAGACTTTGCGTTATGCAAAAGATATATTTCTTTCCCGCTTTGCTTGATTTTTCTCGTATTATCTTTCTGAAAGCTACCTACAACTGAACGTTGGATTTCCTCAGCAATCAGCTTGCTTTCAGGATTGTTTCCCGAGTAAAACACCTGAGTCCCCCAATATTTGCTTTCGGTAAAAAAGTTTTGATGAATACTCAGAAAAATGCTTTCAGGGTTACTGTTAATAATTTCCATTCGCTTTCTGATGTCGGCGAGCTTTTTACTTCGCATAGTATCAGGTTCACCGTCATAAAGCAGTTTATCCTCTGTTCTTGTTAACAGTGTTTTATACCCGGCAAGATTCAGAAGCATTGACAGCTTATCTGATATTTGAAGATTAATGTCTTTTTCTCTTACACCTTGCGATGAAGATGTGCCTCCGTCTTCACCACCGTGACCGGCATCAACAATTATAAGAGGATAAGCATCATTTTCAGTAATACTTACACTGAGCGATTCATTTTCTTTTACTTTAGAAGTGTAGAAAAGCATTGAAATAAAAGAAACTGTCAGACACAGTGTAAGGAAAGTACCAAACAAGCTTTTGAATGTAAAAGTAAAGTAAACACCCTTTTTCATTGTTATCACCAATAGATTTTATGAAAAAGCTGTTTTCAATATAACAAAGTATACTCTAAAACGCAAAAATAATCAACTGTACTGTGTCCAAAATTAGTCACTCAAAGAAAAGAGGTAAGGAATTAACCTTACCTCGTAATTTTATTTAACTTCGATTCTCCAGCCGTAGGGATCGTCCTTTTTACCCCACTGGATACCTGTAAGCTCGTCGTAAAGTTTCTGAGTGAGCTCGCCGATTCCGCCGTCACCGATTGTCATAACATCGTCAATATAACGAAGCTTACCAACAGGTGAAACAACTGCAGCTGTACCTGTGCCCCAAACTTCTTCGAGTGTGCCGTCTTTTGCCGCAGCAACAAGCTCATCAACTGAAATTCTTCTTTCTTCAACCTCGTATCCCCAATCCTTGCAAACGTGGATAATTGAGTTACGTGTGATACCGGGAAGAATACTGCCGTTAAGCATTGGTGTTACAACCTTGCCGCCGATTTTGAAGAAGATGTTCATAGCGCCAACTTCTTCAATGTACTTTCTTTCAACACCGTCAAGCCAGAGTACCTGTGAGTAACCGCTGTCGTGAGCCTTTACCTGAGCAATAAGAGAAGCAGCGTAGTTACCGCCTGTCTTAGCAAAGCCCATACCGCCCTTAACGGCACGAACGTATTCGTCTTCAATCCAGATACCAACAGGAGCAAGACCGCTTTCATAGTAAGCACCTGAGGGTGAAAGAATAATAATGAAAAGGTATGTCTTTGAGGGAGCAACACCGAGGAATTCGTCAGTTGCAATAATGAAGGGACGAATGTAAAGTGATGTGCCTTCGTCAGCAGGAACCCAGTCTCTGTCAACGTCAACAATAGCCTTTACAGCTTCAACGAAATCTTCAACAGGAAGCTGAGGAATGCAGAGTCTTTCGTTTGTATCGTTAGTTCTCTTAGCATTCATATCAGGACGGAAAAGATAAATCTTATCGCCTTCGCCTCTGTAAGCTTTGAGACCTTCAAACATTTCCTGGCCGTAATGGAAAACCATAGCGCTGGGGTCAAGTGAAAGGTTGCCGTAAGGTACAATTCTTGCATCGTGCCAGCCCTTACCTTCTGTGTAGTTCATCATGAACATATGGTCTGTGAAAATGTGACCGAAACCAAGCTTTTCGCCCTTAGCAGGCTTAGCTTTAGGAGCAGTTGTTTTTGTAATTTTAATATCCATAATTAACACCTCAATATTTTAAAACTCGTAACCAAGCTTAACAGCCTTAAGGTTTACATCAATGAGATTAGCCTTTCTGGGAGGAACAACCTTTTTAACTGCATCTTCCACGCAAGCGTAACCAACGTTGTCGCAAACCTTCATAAGCTTACCCATAAGAATCATATTTGCAAGTGTTGAAAAGCCTTCGTCAGCAGCCATTTTTGTTGCAGGAACATAGTAAACATCAACATCGTCTCTCTGAACCTTTTCAGCAATAAGAGTTGAGTCAACGATAATTGTACCGCCTGAAACAACTTCAGTTTCATACTTTTTAAGTGAAGGAAGGTTCATAGCTACAAGCACGTCGGGCTTTGTAACGATAGGTGAACCAACAGGTGTATCACTTACTATTACGCTGCAGTTTGCAGTACCGCCACGCATTTCAGGGCCGTATGAAGGCAGCCAGCTGATCTGCTTATCTTCGATAAGACCTTTGTAAGCAAGAAGCTTACCCGCAAAAAGTACACCCTGACCGCCGAAGCCTGCAATAAGAATCTGTGTTGTACTCATTATTCTTCCTCCTTTTCTGCGTCTCTGTCCTTATAAACACCGAGAGGATAATAAGGAAGCATATTTTCTTCGAGCCATTTAAGGGCATCTGTAGGAGTCAGACCCCAGTTTGTGGGACAGGTTGAAACTACTTCAATAAGCGAGAAACCCTTCTTGTCAATCTGATTCTGGAATGCCTTTTTGATAGCTTTTTTTGCGTTCTTAACGTTCTTTACATTGTTTACTGCAACTCTTTCAATGTAGCCTGCACCGTCAAGCTGAGAAAGAAGCTCTGAAACCTTAACGGGGAAACCGCAGTGGCTCGTATCTCTGCCGTAGGGTGAAGTCTGAGTAATCTGACCGGGAAGTGATGTAGGTGCCATCTGACCGCCGGTCATACCGTAAATTGCGTTATTTACGAAGATAATTGTGATGTTTTCGTTTCTTGCAGCTGAGTGAACTGTTTCAGCCATACCGATTGAAGCAAGGTCACCGTCGCCCTGATAAGTGAAAACAATATGATTATCCGGGTCAGCACGCTTAAGACCCGTTGCAACAGCAGGAGCTCTGCCGTGTGCAGCCTCAACCATATCACAGTTGAAATAGTTGTAAGCCATTACTGAACAGCCAACGGGAGCAACGCCGATTGTTTTACCTTCAATTCCGAGCTCATCAATAGCTTCAGCAACAAGTCGGTGAATAATACCGTGTGTACAACCGGGGCAATAATGTAAAGGAACGTCAGCAAGTGACTTGGGTTTATCGAATACTACCATTTTATTTACCCTCCTTGTCTGCTTTGATAATACATTCGAGAACCTGCTCGGGTGAAGGAATCATACCGCCTGCTCTGTTACAGAGATAAACATCCTTCTTGCACTCTGTAGCAAGCTTGATATCTTCAATCATCTGTCCCATTGAAAGTTCAACAGAAATGAATGACTTAACCTTATCAGCAGCCTTCATAAAAGGTGCCTTGGGGAAAGGCCAGAGAGTGATAGGTCTGATAAGACCTACTTTTACGCCCTGCTCTCTTGCCTTGACAATTGCATTTTTTGCAACTCTTGCAGCAATACCAAAGGCACAAACACAGATTTCTGCATCGTCCATCATATACTCTTCGTACATAGCTTCGTTTTCTTCGATAGTCTTGTACTTTTCGTATCTTGCAAAGTTAAGCTGCTCAAGTTCATCAGGAATAAGTGAAAGAGAGTTGATGATGTTGTGCTTTCTTTCACACTTTGTACCTGTAACTGCCCAAGACTTATCGTATTCGTTTACCTTTACTTCTGAAAGCTCAACGGGCTCCATCATCTGACCGATTGTACCGTCAGCGAGAATCATTGAAGTCATTCTGTACTTTTCAGCAAGGTCAAAGCCCTTGATTGTAAGGTCAGCCATTTCCTGAACTGAGGAAGGAGCGAGAACAATCATATGATAGTCACCGTGTCCGCCGCCTCTTGTAGCCTGGAAATAGTCAGACTGTGAGGGCTGAATACCGCCGAGACCGGGGCCGCCTCTCTGTACGTTTACAACAAGTGCAGGAAGGTCTGAGCCAGCCATATAGGAAAGGCCTTCAGCCTTAAGAGAAATTCCCGGGCTTGAAGATGAAGTCATAACTCTTTTACCGGTTGATGCAACACCGTAAACCATGTTAATTGCAGCAACCTCACTTTCAGCCTGAAGGAAACAGCCGCCGATTTTAGGCATTTTCTTTGCCATGTAAGCAGCGATTTCAGTCTGAGGTGTAATGGGATAACCGAAGTAATGTCTGCAGCCTGCAAGAATTGCAGCCTCGGCAATGGCTTCGTTACCCTTCATAAGTACTTTTTCAGCCATTTTATTTACCTCACTTTTCAACTTTGATTATGCAATCGGGACACATTGTTGCGCAGAATGCACAGCCGATGCACTGACTTTCATCAGTGATTTTAACCGGTGTGTGACCTTTTGCGTTAATTACATCTGTAGCAAGCACAAGGAGCTTTTTTGGACAAGCTGCAACGCAAAGTCCGCAACCCTTGCACATATCGGTTTTAAATGTCAATTTAGCCATATGGGCACCTCCGTTTTTTAAAACAGTTTCTTTTGCAGATTCAAAGGAAAATACTTTCCCTCTGAATTATTCACAACATCATATATATTACTCTTAACTGACGTAAAAAGCAATGGTAAAGATGCTGATTTACAAAGTTTTTTTAATTCGTTTTCTGTAGATTTTATATCCTCGGGTGTTGTAATATCACCAAGATTGGAATTGTTTACAATTGCTGTAAATTTCAGGGAACTTACTGCCTCGATTTCTCCCATAATTTCCAATGCATCCGCAGCATTTTTAGTTATAGGTCTGAAGAAGTTTACTACGAAAATCATATCGTAGTTATTCTCTTGTTTAATCGACGGAGCTAGCCTGCCAAGCACAACAGAACCAGCATCATCACCGCCTATATCGAGAACGAAATCGGTGCTTTTGTCATTAACTATTCTATTGATTGTATAAGGGAGAGCAGGAATATCAACGTTTGAGGAAGCAAACTCAGAACAGATAAGGTCAATTCCTTCTTCTTTAAGCTCATATTCGCTGTCCTTTGAACGGAAATAAGGATTTACTATATCAAGATCAGCAAGCATAACAGATTTGCCGCTATGCTTGAGAGCTTTAGCAAAGTTAATCGCGATATTAGTTTTACCGCTTCCGTAATGACCTGCAAAAATAGTTATTCTTTTACTGTTATTAATGTAATTCATCATATTTATTAAAGCTTGCTTCTCTGAATCTTACCGCTGATTGTCTTGGGAAGCTCGTCACGGAATACAACAATTCTGGGATATTTATAGGGTGCTGTATTTTTCTTAACGTAGTTCTGAATTTCCTTTTTAAGTTCTTCAGTAGGCTCAGTGCCCTTTGTAAGAACAATGCTTGCCTTTACAACCTGACCTCTGATTTCGTCAGGAGCAGCAGAAACACCGCATTCAAGAACATAAGGAAGCTCCATAATAACGTTTTCAATTTCGAAGGGTCCGATACGGTAGCCTGATGACTTGATGACGTCATCAATACGGCTTACATACCAATAATAACCGTCTTCATCGCACCACGCTGTATCACCTGTGTGGTACATTCCATCATACCAAACTTCAGCAGTTTTTTCTTCATCACCGTAGTAGCCCTTGAAAAGACCGCAAGGAATCTTTTTATCTGTTCTTACAACGATTTCACCTGTTTCACCAACGGCACATTCGTTTCCGTCAGGGTCAACAATTGCAATATCATAGCAGGGAACGGGCTTACCCATAGCGCCGGGCTTGGGTGTTGTGCCGGCAAGATTAGCGATTGTAAGGGTTGTTTCTGTCTGGCCGAAGCCTTCCATTATTACAATACCGGTTGCTTTCTCAAACTGGTAGAACACCTCAGGATTAAGTGCTTCGCCGGCAGTTGTAGCATATCTGATTGAGGAAAGATCATACTTTGAAAGGTCTTCCTTGATAAGCATTCTGTACATTGTTGGAGGAGCACAGAAGGTTGTTATATGATATTTAGCGAACATCGGAAGAATCTCTGAAGCATCAAATCTGTCAAAGTCGTAAGTAAATACGGCGCCTTCGCACATCCATTGACCGTAGAACTTGCCCCACATTGCTTTACCCCAGCCTGTATCGGAAATTGTAAGGTGAAGGTCGCTGGGCTGAACAGTGTGCCAATATCTTGCAGTTATGAAGTGGCCGAGAGCATATTTGTATGAGTGAGCTGCAATTTTCGGATAGCCTGTTGTTCCTGAAGTAAAGAACATAAGCATTGTATCATCGCCGCAGGCTGTATCCTCGTTACGGGTGTAAATACTTCTGAAAAGCTTATACTCAGTATCGAAATTATGCCAGCCCTCTCTGTCAGCACCGACAATGATCTTATATTCAAGTGCACCGTAGGTTTCGGCAGCCCTATCAACGTGGTCAGCAACAGCGCCGTCAGCAGTGCATACAATAGCCTTGACACCAGCAGCCTTAAAGCGATATTCAAAATCGTGTTCAACGAGCTGATTTGTAGCAGGGATAATTACTGCACCGATTTTATGAAGAGCAAGAGCAGTAATCCAGAACTGATAGTGACGCTTAAGAACAAGCATCACTCTGTCGCCCTTTTTGATACCGAGTGAAAGGAAGTAGTTAGCTGCTCGAGCAGACTCTTTCTTCATATCCTTATAAGTAAATCTTCTTTCGGTTTTGTCGTTCGAAATGTGAAGCATTGCAAGCTTATCCGGGTACTTGTCTGCGACTGCATCGACAATATCAAAAGCAAAGTTAAAACTATCCTCATTTTTGTAGTCAAGCTTTTTAAGGACACCATTTTCGTCCTCTTCGGTTACAATGAACTTTTTCACTTCAAGGTTATGCTCAGCCTTTGCAGTAACAAATGTTTTTTCAATTTCTATTGAATCAGCCTTTTCATCGTCTGAAATAACAACTGCAAGGAAGGTACAATCCTTGCCGTCAACAGCAATCATACCATGAGGCGATGAGCTTTTATAATAGATGCTGTCCCCTTCTTCAAGAATTTCCGTGTGGTTACCAACACGCACCTTAAGCTTACCTGAAAGAACGATATCGAACTCCTGACCGCCGTGGGTAATTGTATGAATGGGCTTATTCTGAAGCTCTTCTCTGTATTCATATTTTGCAAGATAGGGCTCTGCAAGCTTCTTTCTGAAAAGAGGAGCAAGGTTATTGATTTCAATTCCGTCTTCCTTTGACGTAATTTTACCCTGACCCTTTCTTGTTACAGTGTAAGACGAAAGATTACTGCTCTTACCCTCAAGAAGGTCAGTCTTACCAATACCGAAAGCCTTTGCACATTTGTGGATAAATGAGAAGGGAAAATCCACTGTGCCCATTTCGTATTCACAGTACTGCTCAACTGAAATATCTGTTTTTACAGCCATTTCTTCAATGCTGAAGCCGCACACCTCACGCATTTCTTTAATACGTGACGCAACTTCCATAAGTTGATTGTTCATTTCCATTTTTAAACGCCTCCGAACAATAATTTAAAAAAAATAAACCCGTCCCAAGATAATCTTGAGACGAGTAAAATTACTTTATACCCGCGGTACCACTCAAATTGCGTTTTTACCGCCACTTTCAAGCTCTATCAAGCTCTATGCACTAACGTAGCATTCACGAAAGACATCTACTCGCCTAAAGCTTTCGGGTCTTCAGCTCAGAAGTGATAGGATAATGAAAACTTGCAATACCGACTTTACACCACCGTCGGCTCTCTGAAAAAGCTTATTTTCGTCCGTCTTCGTCACAGCTTTTGTTGAAATATTGAAATGTTGAATGTATTTTATCACCTTAAAGCGCGAATGTCAATACATTTTTTAAAAAATTTTTTCTGATAAAATCAAGGCAACTCTATGCCGAAGAGTTTCGCAGCATTTTCATACAGAATTTTCCGGTTAACTTCCTCGACCAGGTTCAGACTTTGAAAATACTCATACTCATTTTCATAGGACCACATTGGAAAATCAGTACCGAAAAGAACTTTATCTGCACCATATTTTCCGATTATTTCTATAGCTTTATCCTTTTTGAGCCAGTGAAAGCTTGAGGATGTATCGACATAGAAATTATCGCAACCGCTGAGCACATTAGAAGCTTCTTCCCAGACGGACCAGCCGCCGAAGTGAGCGCCGATTACCGTAAGCTTAGGAAATTTTTCCAGCACATTACGCATTCTCTGAGGATTAGAAAAGTCATATCTGTAATCCCCCGTGTGCATAAGAATCGGCAGTTCACCGCTACAGGCTTCATAGAGACCGAAAAGCCTCTCATCGTCAATACAGAACTTCTGAAAGTCAGGGTGAAGCTTGACACCTTTGAGACCAAGCTCTTTGATATGCTCAATATCGCCGATTATATCGTCTGAATCCGGGTGGAGAGAACCAAGACCGGTAAATCTCCCCTCACCTTCCTCAACGCATTTTGCAATAAAGCTGTTAATTGAAGAAACCTGATGAGGTGTAGTCGCAACAGAAAAAATTATGTTGTGACATACACCTATTTTATTGCTTTCATTTATAAGTGTTACAGAGCGACCGTCATATGCCATCGGCAAATCGTAAAATTTGCTGATACCAACTACAGCCTTATCAGCTATTTTATCCGGGTAAATATGACAGTGACAGTCTATTATGGGATATTGCATTTTTACATCTCCGTTTATGCAGTTACAACTGCGTCAGCTTTCTGAAGTCCGTATTTCTTGACTGCATCCTCACGCATTTTGTATTTAAGCACCTTACCTGCAGCATTCATCGGGAATTCTTCAACGAAATCAACGTATCTAGGAACCTTATGCTTAGCCATATTATCTCTTACATACTGCTTCATTTCGTCTTCTGTCATGCTTTCACCCTCTTTAAGGATAATGCAGGCAGCAATTTCTTCACCGTACTGCTCATCTGGTACACCGATAACCTGAACGTCACTTACCTTGGGATGAGTGTAGATAAACTCTTCGATTTCCTTAGGATAAATATTCTCACCGCCACGGATAATCATATCCTTAAGACGACCTGTGATTTTGTAGTTGCCGTCTTCGGTTTTACAAGCAAGGTCACCGGTGTGAAGCCAACCGTCTTTGTCAATTGCAGAAGCAGTTGCCTTAGGCATTTTATAGTAGCCCTTCATTATGTTATAACCACGAGCAACAAACTCACCGGTCACGCCAACGGGAAGCTCTTCACCTGTTTCAGGGTCAACAATCTTACACTCAATCTCGGGAAGTGCACGGCCAACGGTACTTACACGCACTTCAAGTGAGTCGTCGGTTGAACTCATTGTGCAGCCGGGTGAAGCCTCAGTTTGACCGTAAACGATTGTTATTTCACTCATGTTCATCTTTTCAACAACGTCTTTCATTGTTGCAATAGGACAAGGTGAACCTGCCATAATACCTGTTCTCATATGTGAGAAATCGGTCTTTTCAAAGTCAGGATGCTCTAAAAGAGCAATAAACATTGTGGGAACACCATGGAAGCAGGTAATTTTTTCCTGATTGATACAAGCAAGCGACGGCTTGGGTGTAAAGTAAGGAATAGGACAGATAGTTACACCGTGGGTCATTGATGCTGTCATTGAAAGCACCATACCGAAGCAGTGGAACATAGGCACCTGAATCATCATTCTGTCTGCAGTTGAAAGATCCATTCTGTCACCGATACACTTACCGTTATTCACAACATTATAGTGTGTAAGCATAACGCCCTTGGGGAAGCCTGTTGTACCTGAAGTGTACTGCATATTGCAAACGTCATTGGGGTCAACCGTTGCTGCAATTCTGTAAACCTCCTCCAGAGGTACATTTTCACTTCTTTCAAGTGCTTCTTCCCAGGTAAGACAGCCTTTTTTCTTGAAGCCGACAGTGATAACATTTCTGAGGAAAGGAAGTCTGTGACAATGAAGAGGTTGACCGGGCTTTGTATGTTCAAGCTCAGGACAAAGCTCACCGATAATTTCTGAATAGTGTGAATCACGGTAGCTTTCAACGAGAACAAGTGTGTGAGTATCTGACTGCTTGAGAAGATATTCAATTTCGTGAATCTTATAAGCGGTGTTAACAGTTACGAGAACTGCACCGATTTTAGTTGCAGCCCAGAAAGCAATATACCACTGTGGTATATTTGTAGCCCATACTGCAACGTGGCTGCCGGGTTTTACACCGAGCGCAAGGAAGGCTCTGCAGCATTCGTCAACGTCGTCACGGAACTCTGCATAAGTTCTTGTATAGTCAAGTGTTGTGTATTTGAATGCATACTGGTCAGGGAACTCCTCAACCATTTTATCAAGCACCTGAGAGAAGGTTTTGTCAATAAGAGCTTCTTTTTTCCATACAAATCTGCCGTCACCTTTTTTGTTTCTGTAAAGGTGGCTCTTTGTTCTTGATGGAGCCTGGAATTTCTGCATATACTGTGAGAAATGTGAGAAAATAACATCAATCTCTGCAAAATCCTCCATCCACACGGGATTCCATTCAAGAGAAATGAAACCGCTGTAGTTTACAGAAGCAAGAGCATTGATAACGCTTTCAACGTTAAGCTCACCTTCGCCGATAAGGCAGTACTGTCTTTCGCCGTCAATTACACGTGAATCCTTGATATGAACGTGCTTAACGAATGCACCGAGATTTGTAATTGTTACGTCTGTTTCTTCACCCTGCTCACAGAATGTGTGATAAACGTCCCAGAGAGCTGCAACAGAGTCGCAGGCAAAGTTCATAAGAACATCGCGAAGCTTTGCTGTGTCTGAGAACATACCGCAGGTTTCAATAAGAATTGTAACGTTCTTCGATTCTGCATAGTCAACAAATCTGCTAAGGCAGGTAATAACGTTTTCTTTTGCGTTTTCGCTGTTTCCTGAAGCGTAAACTCTGATATAAGGAACACTGATTCCTGCAGCAAAGTCGATGCACTCTAAAATATGCTTAACGTTAGTATCAATATCATCCGATGAAATATCAGCACTGATATCAAAGCAAGGAATTGAAATTCCGTCGTCTCTCAGCTTTCTCATTGTTGCAGCTGAGTTATACTGATGGAAAGGACCGTTCTTTTCAACTAATTCAGAACCGATTACATTGTGGAGTTCAATACCTGTAAAGAAGTTTTCCTTGGCGAGTTCAACGAATTCATTCCAGGAATAATCCTTCCAACCGTTTATTGAAAAAGAAAGCTTCATCATAATTTATGCCTCCTCATATACAATCTTATTTACAGCGTTGAGATAAGCTCTGATGCTCGCGCCGATAATGTCAGTGGAAATACCTTTACCTGAGTAAAGCTTTCCGTCGCTGCGAAGCTTTACAATAGCTGAGCCCATAGCCTCACGACCTTCAGTTACTGACTGAATCTGGAAATCATCAAGCTCGTAATGTCTGCCGATAATCTGCTCAATTGCAAGGAAAGCAGCATCAATAGGACCGTCACCGTTTGAAAGACCGCTGATTTTTTCGTCGTTCTTTCTGAGAGTGATGTTAGCTGTAGCTGAAATTACGTTACCGCTGTTAATAACGTATGATTCAATGAAATAGGTTGTGGGCACCTGCATAGCTGCTGAAGCAACAATTGCGTCAAGCTCCTTGGCGCCAACTGTCTTTTTGCCGCTGATACGCTTGAAAGCTTCATAAACCTTTGAAATATCGTCCTGTGAAAGGTCATAGCCTAAGGATTTAACAGCTTTAGAAACCTCTGTAATATCATCGTGTTCATTGAGAATAAAATCATTGTCAGCACTACTTACGCCAAAATCAAACGGTGAAGTCTTACTTCTCTTTGAGTTGGCAATCCAGTCAATCTGCTTTGTAATTCTTCCGAATTCAGTCATTCTGATACCAGTTTCAACTTTAAGCTCATCACTGTGGATTCTGATTGCTTTGCATACAGGCTCAAGAGCAGCTGACTCTTTGCCGTTAATTGATGAAACCTTGATTTCCTTAACGCCTGACTTTATTGCTGAAATGCAGCAAGCGCATGACATATTTACTTCATCACTGCACTGAATGCCAACTGCTACTGTTTCAATTGCAGGTACTGCAGTGTAAGCATCATCAACAAAGGTTGAAATTTCATCAGCAAGCATTGTGCCTGCAGTATCGCAAAGAGTTACTGTTGAAGCACCTGATGAAACTGCTGTATCAATTGC